>DALZBD010000138.1:0-8695 GCA_031977515.1 Bacteroides sp.
TGTAAAATATCGGATTAGTGTCTATGAATAAAATAAAAACAATATTCTCATTGCGTGTCCTTCTCCTGATCGTACAAAGCAGTTGTATCAAAGAAAAAGAGGAAGACGGAGCAGACATACAGGTCGGTTATCATCTGCCGGATCTTAACATTACCTTAAACGATGGAACCTCTATTACCAACCAGTCTCTGAATGGCAAGGTCTCTGTGATCGTACTTTTCTCGGTATCTTGTCCCGATTGTCAGGAGCAACTTCCTATATTGAATCAACTCTATAAGGAATATCAGGGCAACAATAAGGTACTTTGGTTTGGGATCAGTAGGGAAGAGGGTAAGGAAGAGGTTGGTGAATACTGGAAGGAAAACAACCTTATTCTTCCTTATTCCGCACAGGAAACCAGAGAAATCTATAGCTTGTTTGCTCGATCCGGCGTACCACGTATCTATATTTCGGACAAACAGTGTATAGTGCAGACTCTTTTTACAGACAGACCGATAGCCAGTTATCAGCAATTGAAATCGGCTGTTGATTGGGTGCTGGAAGAAATGGAGTAAGAGATAAAGATATAAATAATTCCGGATCCGGAGAATCTTCTTTCATCAGAAAAACTGTAGTTCCGTTTTTCAGCGGATATCTATAAACGCTTTGTCAAATCTCTGTCCGTAGGCCGCGGCATATCTATACAATATATCAGAGAATAAAAAGATATAGCAAAATTATTATATGAAACCTTTTCAAGGTTGAATGTGGTGTAAACTTCGTACCTCAAGGTTTCGTACCTCAACAATCGGTCTATTGATATATCCCTTCCAGAGATAAAAATCCAGATTATATTCCTTATTTGTTTTTTGTGAATCAGAAAATTCTTATATTTACGCACGCAGTACTTACTGCCCTGTAAACCGACAAAACCGATGCTATGAAAAGGAAAATGATTTTATCCTGCTCTACTCTTCAGAGGCTTTCAGACCTTTGTATTATTTCTTTTTTCCGGAAAGGAAAATTCTGCATTGCTTTGTCCTTTTTCACATTCATTCCCGACAAAATCTACGCTGAAATCATAGGCTCGAAATCAGCAAAATGAATAACTAACCAAACCCCTAAACAAAATGGCAGAAAAAGATTTGAAGCAAGAAGAATCTGTAAACAACCCGTTAAGTACAGATGGATCTGATCAGAAGAGAGCAATGCAAGTCCCCCCCTGGTGTATTCCTGCGATAAGAACTCCCGAGGACGTATCGGCGCTCCGGGGAGAAATGAAGGAATTTTATAAGATATTCAAACGAAAAGTTTTAAAGGGAGAATATCCGGATCTTCAGGGAAATACAAACTATGCCCTTACTTTAGTCTACGACCTGATCGGTCAATACAGAAAACATAAGGATTTTATTTACCTGCAACAAACAGTAGAAAGATTGGAAGAACATTATCCTGGTATAAACTATTATCATTTTATCAACCTTGTTGATGAGATAGGAGAACAGGAAAGAGAAGAGTACAACAATCAATTAGGAAAGATACACCGAAAAGCTTCGAAAAAAGAACTGAAACAAAGATGTAAATGGGTTTCTCCCGGGCAACAGGTAGACGTGCAGGGATATACACTGAAAAAAGGGCTTTTCTATCTGGGAGAGAAATTTTTAATCCCCGAAGTACGACGCGAAAAACTATTGCCGCAATTGCAGTATGCATACCTATACGCGCCGGTAATAGATCCCTCTCTTGAAGTGCGGAAAGGGGAAGAAGAATGGCTTCTTTTCCGTAGCTACAAAGGGATGACACCCACTATGCGAGACGAATATTTGCGTTGGCTGGCAGGGGAATATCCAGATACCGATCTTTATCCGGGATTTATGGAAATTTACCTGCATGGGATCGAGGTGAGGCTCATGATAGATGTTTCCAGTTCAAAAGAGGAGCGACGTGCCATTCTTATTCACCTGATCGAATGGCGCAAGGAATTGGATGAATATCACCAAAGCCTTCTCGATCGATGTATCGACCGGGCTGTAATGTGTCATTTCAGAAAAGTAGCTCATGAATTCGTACCTTCCGGCCTGATCAGACACCTGAAGCATTATTCATCCTATTTGTATAGTACATATATACAAAAAGAAAAAAGGATGGATTTTACTTCTGCATATAATCTTGCCAAAGACTGGTTATATGATAAGGCAGATCAGATACCGGAAGAATATGAAGTTTTTGCTTTTCAGGTCTTTTCCAGAGAGTTTCATAAAAAGTACGGAGAGTATATGCATGTCCCTTATACTTATTCCGAATATTATTTTTATCTCTTGGGCGGTCAGGAAGAATATCCCATATTATATGGTTATTTTCCTGAATTGGATGTCACATCCAGAGGATTCAGTTGTGTAAAGTTCAAAGATACAGATTTCGTGGATCGTATTTATGATTGTTATCAAAAAGCAGTGGACGCGTTTACAGCTCTTAGCTCAGCTTTAAAAAGGAATGAAATGAGAATAAACAACGAGACACTTATGGCATTAGCAGGGATTACTCCGCGGGAATAGAAAAGACAGAGCGATTCCGAAAAAACAAGTAAAGACAGGGAGATAAATTATCTACATGCTTATTGTAAAACCCAGGGAATAACAAACATGTTATTCCCTGGGTTTCTTTTCTATATGTATATTTTTCAGATACAACTCATTCTTTATTTTGCTGTACATATACAAATCTTGTATTATTCTGTGTGGTACTTTCGATTGCAGCTATAGTTGTCTGGAAAAAAAAGAGAGGCATAATTCCTGTACTCTTTTTTGTCAAAAACCATATTGTACAACATAAACCGGAAAAAATAAAACCGGGAATGTATAAGTATAGCGGATAAATTTTATTTTTGCAGGGAAGAAATAAAGTACAAGGCACAGGTCGCTCAGGCGGTAGTCTGAGATCTGATCGTGTCTGTCGGTCTGTTCTAACCTGTATAATATGAAAAACCACCGCACCTGTGTAAGAAGGATTGTTTTTTTGCTGATATATGTTCTTTGCGTGGCAGCTGGCGGCAAAGAGGATGTGAAATCCGCGTCTGACAGGCTGGATTATATGATGCGGAATAAAGAGCAGTTTGACAACCAGAAAGAACAGGATATCCATCAGCTTAAGAAACTTCTTCGTAAGAAAGAGGCTTCTCCGGAATACGAGTATGAAGTAAATCTGAAACTATACAACGAATATAAGAAGTTCAGACTGGATTCTGCCATCGTGTATGCGCGAAGAAACCGGGAGATCGCCGGATCTCTGGAGAATGATGTGCTCAGGTATGCATCCGACATTCGTCTGGCCAAAGTTTATTCCTATTCGGGTCAGTTCAGCGAATCGGAAGAGATACTCAAACACATCCATTCGGACAAACTACCGCGGGAGTTGCTACCGGAATATTACGAGACCTATTCGCAATTTTACGAACACTATCGCAGCATGAGCGGCTCTTCGGTATATGCCGGACGTGCCGAAGCACTCCGGGATTCGTTGTTGGCTGTGCTGCCTCCCTCTTCTTTTACATACAGAACAAATACAGTAGACAGATACCTGGCACAGGGGCAGATAGACCAGGCGGAAGAATTGTTGTTTGATCTGTTGGAGACGGAAGAGGTGGATACACCTGAGTATGCGATCGTGACACACTATCTGGGAGTTCTGTATGAAAGAAAGGGCGAACCGGAATTGGAGAAAAAATACTTTATCCTTTCTGCCATAGCGGATATAAAAAACTCTATCAAGGAAAATGCTTCTTTTCAGCGACTGGCTCTCATCTCTTATCATCACGGAGACATTGCCAAAGCATTCAGGTATACGCAATCTGCCATTGAAGATGCTGTATTCTCCGGGGTACAATTCCGTACGGCTCAGATGGCAGAGTTCTACTCTATCATCAATGCCGCTCATCAGGCAAAGGAGGCAAAAACCAACCGAAAGTTAAAAATATATCTGTGCATCATCAGCCTGCTTTCTCTGGTGCCTGTTGTCCTGGCTGTGTACATCTACAAACAGATGAAGAAACTTTCCCGTATCAAAGAGGAACTGCATCAGATGAATGGCAAATTGGTAGAACTGAATACACAACTGAATGAAAAAAACGATCTGCTTCACGAAAGGAATGTTGAGTTGGGAGATTCCAATTTTATGAAAGAACAGTATATAGCACAGTTTTTCAATCTTTGTTCCACCTATATAGATAAGATGGAGGATTATCGCAAGATCCTTTATAAGCTCGGTATCACCCGGCAGTACGATATGTTGATGAAAACCCTTAAATCGACAAATTTGATAGATAATGAACTGGAAGAACTGTATACGCATTTCGATAGCGTTTTTCTGAGTCTGTATCCTACTTTTGTATCTGATTTCAATTCATTGCTCACCAAAGAAGAACAGGTGCAGCTAAAGGCAGAAGATCTTCTAAACAAAGAATTGCGTATTTATGCCCTGTTGCGACTGGGGATTACGGACAGTATCAAGATAGCCAATTTCCTCCGTTGTTCCATGAGTACGATTTATAACTATCGTTCCAAAATGAGGAACAAAGCAGCGACAGACAGGGAGGAATTTGAAGAGAAAGTCATGAAGATCGGAGTTACGTATCACAAAGAGGAGGGGTGAATTTCTTTTGCAGAGACGCAAGGCATTGCGTCTTATGTATCCTGCGTTTGCAATTTTACATCTTAAATCCGGTATTTCATATAGTTTATATTTCCAAACATCTTTTATTTCAAATCCTGCATTTCCAATCACAAATCGTTTGAGACGCAAAGTATTGCGTCTCTACAAGTGAATATACCGCCTGAATCCATAAAATAGTCCTCCGATTAACCTTGAATTTGTTTCCATACCATCTACATAATTTTGATTTTTAAAATGAATAAATATGTGTAATTTAGGTATTTAACTTAAATGCCAATCTACAAAATTACCTCCACACCAAATCGGGAATCTTTTTTCCGGTTAGCTTTGTAATACAGCGAAAAACGGGATTTTCTTTAATCTACGAAAGACAGGTCTATCCGGTTTCTGCGCTGTAAAGAACCACCAGAAAACACAACTTTTTAGTACGGATACCATGAAGATTAAAGTCGCGCTTATAGGCTTTGGCAGAATGGGAAGGTTTTATTTCAACGAAATGCAGAAGAGCGGTCGTTGGGAAGTGGCTTACATTTGCGATGTGCAGCCCAAAGCGCGTGAATTTGCCAGAAAACTCTCTCCCGGATCCAAAGTCACAGACAACGAACAGGAAATATTTGACGATCCCAGCGTACAGGTTGTCGGGCTCTTTGCTCTGGCAAATTCCAGAAAAGAACAAATAGAAAAGGCTTTTCAATACGGAAAGCATGTCATATCCGAAAAACCGGTCGCAGACACTGTAGACCGTGAATGGGCTGCCGTAAACGCAGCAGAAAACACCTCTCTCTTCTCCACTGTCAATCTTTACCTGCGCAATTCCTGGTACCACAAACGAATCAGAGATTTTATCCGTGAAGGCGAGATCGGCGATCTGGCTATCCTGCGTATCTGTCATCTCACTCCGGGACTGGCCCCGGGGGAAGGGCACGAATACGAAGGCCCCTCTTTCCATGACTGTGGGATGCATTATGTAGATATTGCCCGTTGGTATGCCGGATGTTATTTTAAGACATGGAATGCGCAGGCCGTACGAATGTGGAATTACAAAGATCCCTGGTGGCTGCAATGTCACGGAACTTTTGAAAACGGTGTTGTTTTCGATATCACACAGGGACATGTATACGGGCAACTTTCGCAACAGCAAACTCACAATTCTTACATCGATATCATAGGGACAGAAGGCATTGCGCGAATGACGCATGACTTCAAGACGGCAGTGGTCGAGCTCCACGGAGTGACTCAGACGATCCGTGAAGAGCGACCGTTCGGAGAGAAAAACATAGATGTGCTCTGCAATCTTTTTGCAGATTCCGTCGAATCAGGTATCCGGCACCCTGATCTACCTACGCTGCGCGACTCGGCGCTGGCTTCGGAATATGCCTGGGAGTTTCTGGAAGATGCACGGAGTAAAGATCTTCCTGCCATCGGGGAAATACATACCCTGGAGAAGATACGGGAAAGAAGAAAAACGATGAAGAACGGATATGGACTCATCAAACAGCTATAAACCATATCATCATAAATAATACAGTTACTGAATCTAATTTTAAATTTGAGATTATGTCAAACTTTACACGAAGAAAATTTCTCAAAACGGGTGCTGCTGCTTTAGCGGGAATCACCATAGCACCCAGTTCCATTCTGGGAAGTAGTCACGGATATGTGGCTCCCAGTGACAAACTGAACATCATCGGTGTCGGGGTCGGAGGACGCGGGGCGCAGGTGCTCAGAAACATGAACACCCACAACATCATAGGACTCTGTGATGTGGACTGGAAGTACAGCACCAAAGTATTTGGTGAATATCCCGCCGCGAAGAAGTACTACGACTACCGCAAGATGTTTGATGAACTGGGCAAATCTGCCGATGCGGTAATGGTGGCCACTGCAGACCATACACATGCCATTGTAGCTGCCGAAGCGATGACTATGGGCAAACACGTGTATGTGGAAAAACCATTGACTCATTCGGTATACGAATCCCGATTGCTGACTAAGCTGGCAGATACTCACAAAGTGGCCACACAGATGGGCAACCAGGGGGCATCGGGAGAGGGTGTACGCCAGATATGTGAATGGATCTGGAACGGAGAGATCGGTGAGATCACGAAGGTAGAGGCATTTACCGACCGTCCGATCTGGCCACAGGGGCTCAACCGTCCGGAAAAGAGCGAACGTGTTCCCAATACATTGAATTGGGACCTCTTTCTGGGGCCTGCGAAATACAGGGAATACAACTCTATTTATACGCCGTGGAACTGGCGCGGCTGGTGGGATTTCGGAACAGGTGCGCTTGGCGATATGGCTTGCCACATCCTGCATCCGGTATTCAAAGGCCTCAAACTGGGGTATCCGACCAAAGCACAAGGCAGTTCTACGTTGTTGCTGACCGATTGTGCTCCGAATGCACAAACTGTAAAATTCACTTTCCCGACACGTGATAATATGCCCAAAGTGGCTATGCCGGAGGTGGAAGTATATTGGTACGACGGTGGCATCATGCCTATGCGCCCCAAAGGATTCCCTGCCAATAAAGACATGAATGATCAAGGTGGTGGTGTGATCTTCCACGGAACAAAAGACACGCTGATCTGCGGATGTTACGGGGCCAATCCATGGCTGCTCTCCGGTAGAAAGCCGAATGCGCCTAAAGTACTGCGGGAGGTGAAGACTTCACACGAGATGGATTGGGTGCGTGCCTGTCAGGAAAGTGCTTCGAATCGCGTAGAGACGACTTCTCCGTTCAGCGAAGCAGGTCCTTTCAACGAAATGGTAGTGATGGGAGTTATGGCTATCAGATTGCAGTCTCTCAATCAGGAACTTCACTGGGACGGGCCAAATATGAAGTTTACCAATATCGATCCCGATGCAAAGATACGCACTGTGGTGAAAGACGGATTTACCATCAAAGACGGTCATCCCTCTTTCGATAAAACATGGACAGAACCGGTAAATGCGGCTGCTTATGCGCAGGAGCTGATCAGGCATACCTATCGCGACGGATGGAAACTTCCGGATATGCCGAGATAATAGAAACAGGATTTAATTTACTGATAAATAAAAAATTATATACAATGAAAAAAATAGTTTATACATTAAGTTGTGTCGTTATGGCAGGAATGGTGGCCTCTTGCGGAGGCGGAGCAAAAAGTACAACCGCAGAAGGTGGTGTACCTGAATACAACGTCATCGAAAAACCTCAGGTAGACCTGGCAGATTTCCAGACAGATAGTGATGGATACATTGTACTGTTTGACGGCACCGATATGAAAGGCTGGCGCGGATACGGAAAAGACGAAATTCCCGCGCGGTGGATCATTGACGATGGTGCGATCAGGTTTGTAGGATCGGGTGGAGGAGAAGCCCAGGACGGAGATGGCGGAGACCTGATCTTTGCTCATAAATTCAAAAACTTCGAACTGGAACTGGAGTACAAAGTGGCTGAAGGCAGTAATTCCGGTATTTTCTACCTGGCACAGGAAATAGAAGCCAAAGATCCGACAACAGGTGAGATGAGGCTCGAACCTATCTATATCTCTTCTCCGGAAGCCCAGATCCTCGATAATGAGAATCATCCGGATGCCAGAATGGGTAAAGACAACAACCGTCAGTCTATGTCGCTGTACGACATGATCCCTGCCAAGCCGCAGAATGCAAAACCACATGGAGAATGGAACACAGCGAGTCTCTTAGTGTATAAAGGCACAGTACTTCACGGACAGAATGGTGAAAATGTAGTTGAATACCATCTCTGGACACCACAGTGGACAGATATGCTGCAGGCCAGTAAGTTTAGTCAGGAGGCATGGCCGCTGGCTTTCGAATTGCTCAACAATGTCGGTGGTCCTGAGCGCGAAGGATATATCGGTCTGCAGGATCATGGAGACGATGTATGGTTCCGTAATATCCGTATAAAAGTAAGGAAATAATTCTCCTGTCTGTTTGCAGGGCCTGTTTACATTTTATTTGTTTTTGCTGACGGCTATTTGTCAGATGCAGGATGTTACTCTATTGCTTATACAAACAACATTAGCTACTATGTAAACAGGCT
>DALZBD010000139.1:0-8667 GCA_031977515.1 Bacteroides sp.
GAGGTGACAACCTGGCCTGTGTATAAGGTTGGGAAAACCCGGTCTGTTTTTCTTTCTCAGCATCCTGCTGCTTGTTGAGGTCGCTGTCATTTTCCTCTGCATCCACAAACCTTTCCTCCGGAACTACCGTGCTTTCCTCCCTCTCTGGTATGTCTGCAGGCTCTTCTGTTCTCTCCAGTGCTTCACGTATCTTTGCGATCACCCGATCGGGATCTTCCCACCAATCCAGTGTCCACACCCGGCAGATGTTCCAACCCAGCATTTTCAGTACACTGTTTTGCACAATCTCCCTGTCACGCATGGTCTTCGTGCGTCTGTAATTGTCTCCGTCGCAGATAATACCCAGCCTGTAACGTGCCGGATTGTCTGTGTCTACAATGCCTATATCGATCTTGTAACCGGAGCTTCCGATGTTGGTATGCACCGTATAGCCTTCCGCACGCAACCGCCTGGCAATGAGCGCATGGATAGAAACCTCCGACTCCATTGTCACCGCGGCATTGCTCACCATATTCTCTCCACTCTGTGCATACTCCAGGAAGCGTTTCAGCCCTGCCACACCCCGCGCGGAAGTGCGGTTGAGGTCTATCTGCTCTGCTTTCAGTGTCGAATAGATCACCATCTCGTACCGGGCACGGGAGACAGCCACATTCAGGCGACGCTCCCCGCCCTCTCTGTTGAGCGGGCCGAAATTCATACTCACCTTTCCCTCCTTGTCAGGGCCGTATCCCACGGAGAACAGGATCACATCCCGCTCGTCGCCCTGTACATTCTCGAGGTTTTTGATAAACAGCGGCTCTTCGCATTCCAGAGCCAGCGTTTCCAGGTCGGGGTATTTCACAAAAAGCTCCGAGAGCAGATCTTCTATCAGCGACTGCTGCACTACGCTGAACGTGACCACTCCGATGCTCCACTTTCTCAATTCCGCGTCCCGGAGCCTGCGCGCAATCTCCTCCACCACAGCCTGAGCCTCTGCCCGGTTCTGGCGGGTCTTACCTTTGTCGTAGACCCCATCTATATGTACCATTCGCACTTTCGACTCAATGTCATCCGGCGAAGGGAAAGTGAGCAGTTTGTTGTCGTAGTATTCGGCATTGCTGAAAGCGATCAGGCTTTCGTGTTTGCTCCGGTAGTGCCACAGCAGATGGCTCGACGGCATCGAGAGTGCCAGACAGTCGTCCAGTATGCTCTCCAGGTCTTCCATCTCTATATTCTCCTCATCTACGGTGTTCACAGCAAAGAAACTCGTCGGAGGCATCTGTTTCGGGTCTCCTACGATCACCACATTCCTGCCCCGGGCAATGGCTCCCACCGCCTCGTAGGTAGGCATCTGCGAAGCCTCGTCAAACACCACCAGATCAAACTTATCCGCATCGGCATCGATATACTGTGCCACCGAGATGGGGCTCATCAGCATACACGGACACATACGCGAAAGCAAAGTCGGGATCTGGTCGAAAAGCCTGCGCACCGATATGCCCCGCGCGTTGTTGCGCAGGTTTCGCTGCAGGATACCCACTTCGGAAGTCTGCGTAGCTTCCCGGGCAAACGAAGGCAGATTCGAAGCCAGCCGGGCCACCAACTCCTGGCGGGTCAGTTCCTGAAAATCAGCCGTCAGTCGTTTGTACTTTTCTATCACCTCTGCAAACAGATTGCCGTTGAACAGCTCCAGCGAGCGGTCTTGCGAAATGATGTATTCACAGGCAGCTTTGTACAGGCTCTTGCGGAATATATCGGCTACCCGGGAGGTATCTATATTCTCAGCTGCATACCGCCCGGCCACAAAGCCGATCTTCAGGGCGTACAACCGATCAGATACAAGTTGCCACTGGTACCACTCTTTGAGCCTGTGCAGGTGGGCCTGCCACTGCTCCAGTTGCAGTGTTGCGGCATCTATCCACCCGGCTGTGCCTGTGTACAGCGATTCCCTGTCTGCTCCCAGCGTACCGCACAACCGATCTTCCCGGGTATTGAGTTCGCCCAGCAGGCCGACCAATCGGGTGAGTACCTCTCCATGCACCCGTCTGTAGGGAGCTACCCCGTGTGCCATCTGTCGCGACAGGGCTTCTTTGATAGCCGTGGCCTCTGTCATGCTTCTGGCATAGCCGAATACCGCATCATTGATCGCGGCGATATCTGTCAGTATACTTTCTATGACTTCCCATTTCTCACTCCCTTTGCGCCCTTGTTTGCCAAACAGCAGGGCGAATTCCCCTGCATGGGTTTCGACGTAGTCACGCTCTTCTTTGTAGCGGATGATACGCTCCAGGACCGGCTGTATCTGTGCCTTGTCTATCCCCTGATAGGTAAATCCTTTGAGGTGGCTCTTTATCTTCCGCTGTGCGAAAAACCGGGGCAGAAACCAATTTCCGGCTGCCTGCTTCCAGGCGATGAGCATACCCGACGCATCTATGGCCAATACTCCGTCGCTGAACTGAGAGGTAATTTCCTGTTTCAGATCGTCTCGCTCTTTTCCGTGCCGGCAGACCTTCCTGTATTCCTCCAGATCTTCCCCTTCCAAAGGGCGGGTGAGCAATGCGGGGGTCAGCTCCGGTATGCGGAGTAGCTTTTCTATAATCAGGGAAAGCATCTTCATGCCTGCCCTGTCTGTTGTGTGTGTCCATTCTCCGAACAGCTCCGGCAGAAAGCGTTGCTCGGGCCGGATGCGCTGCAATACCTCCAGCACATCACGGATGGCTTGCGAGGCTTCTTCTTTGATATCGGTCGAGTAGTTGGTCAGGGTAATTCCTGTCAGCGGATGATTGTGGGGATGTCCGCAGGCATGAGCCGTCATCACCAGTTGTTCGATGGCCTCTTCCCACTGCCGGATGGTCTCTTTATCCAGTGTGGAGAAGTACGAGCGGGGTATCGCGAAAAGAGGCTCTACCCCGTCCAGAGCGAGACAACGGGTGATGGCATCGTAAAGCGACAGCCCAAACGGATAGACCCTATGCAGGGCTTCGATGTATACGTTGAGTTCCGTGCGCAAGGCCAGCAGGCGGTCTGCCTCACTGCGAAATGCCTCGGGAGATGTGCGTTTTACCACCTCGGCAGTGTGCCTGAGCTGTGCCAGAATGGCCGTCTTCTTCGTCTTGTTGGAGTGCAGTTCAAGGCAAAAGGGAGCCAGCCCGATGGCTTCGAGCCTACTCTGCACCACCGACAGAGCCGCCATCTTCTCCGCCACAAACAGTACGCGTTTGCCCCAGTAGATGGCATTGGCAATCAGGTTGGTGATGGTCTGCGATTTTCCCGTACCGGGAGGGCCATGCAGGATGAAACTTTTGCCCCGGGAGGCTTCGTAGATGGCTTCGAGTTGCGAAGAGTCGGCACTCACGGGTAGCATGACTTCCGCGGGAGAGAGATGCTTGTCGAGTTCGGAAGCATCGGCCATCCCCTCTTCTGCCTCCCACTCGATACGGCCACTCACAAGGCTGGCCACAATCTTATTCTCTGATAGCGTATCGGCATGGGTGTGGATATCGTTCCACATGGTGAATTTGTTGAACGAGAAGATGCCCAGGATAGCCTGCTCTTCCACATCCCAGCGCGCTTGTTCTTTGATCGTATTTCTCAGGATAGAGAAGATCAGATTTAGATTCACCCCCCTCTGGTCTGTAGGCAGAGGAGTGAGTCCGCCGACATGGATGTTGAAATTCTGCTTCAACATCTCCAGCAAGGTGATGTTCATCATCGTCTCCTCGTCACGGGAGCGTATCACGTAGCCTTTGGCAGCCGATTTGCGTACGATCTCTACAGGCACCAGCAACACCGGAGCATACCGGGGGCGCTCGCTGGCAGGAGACTCGTACCACTTCAGCAGCCCGAGAGCCAGGTAGAGGGTATTGGCTCCGTTCTCTTCCATGGATGTACGGGACGAGCGATAGAGGTGTGTGAGGGCAGTGGAGAGTTCCGTCTCGGTCAGGTAAGATCGCAGGCGGTGTTGGGATACCTCGGAACGGATCAGATCCATCACCGGATCGGAGCCTGCCACGGGGTGATAGACTCCGAAGTTACAGAGGGGATTGTTCCAGTCGGCAGGTTTGTTGAGTATGCGAAACTCTCCTCCATCGGCCAGGGCGTCTTCGAACAGATGCAGGTCGGCCGTGATAAGTTGCAACGTATTGCGGGTAATACGTATATTGAGCAGGTTGTTGCGCAGGCTCAGATCAAGCAGTTTGCGCTCCCACAAGAGTTGTTTGGTGACAGTCACCTCCGGACTGATACCGGAAAGATCGTAAGGATTAATGGTCTGTGGTGCGGCATGGGTCACCCCGGTAGGAGTCTCCGCAGGCACGATCAGACTCCATGTCTGCCCGTCGAATACCCGTTGTGGGATGGGACGTATGCCCGACAGTCTGGCTCTACGCACATCCAGTGCCAGCACAAACCGGGTACTTCCCAGCTTTCTGTATCCCATCTCCACGGCCTGGTCAAAAGCTATCTGCTGCCCCATATTCATGGCGGTAGTCTCTACCAGCACCAGATCGTTGATACCCTCTGCCGCGCGCTTAGTCAGGGAGGAGGCATCGTCGACAATATCGTCCGGAAAAGTTTCCGGAATCAGCCAGCCCCCGGCGTATGCATGACCTTCGACCAGGATCAGTAGTGCATGTATACCTATGGCTTCGAGACAGGAGGCGTAGAGAATGGCCATATCCAGACAGGTGGCCAGCTTCTGCGACATCACCGTGTCTACCATGCGTATACGCTGTCCGTACGCTTCAAAACTGGCAGGTATGGTGCTGTACAGGATCTCCTGTTCGGCAATGGCTGCATACACGGCGGCCATCTGCTTGCGCACCCGGTCGGGATTGCGGCTCTGGTATGCGTCCATAGAGGGATTGCCTGTCCACTCCGTCAGGATGACGGCTGCCCTGTTGATAATCGGTACCAGATCGGGATGGTTGGGAGTGACAAAAGCAGCAAGCATCTCAGGAAGGGCTGTAGTGCCACTCCACTGGTCGTACGCCAGTATATCTATGGGATAGTTCTTTCTGAAGAGGCTTGTATCGTCTTGCTTCACCTCCAGAACAAAATAGCCGGAAATACGCTCTGTCAGGTGCATTAGGAAGTCTGTAGAGAGATCCAGCGTCAATGTTTCTATCCGCACAGTCTCCCTGGCAGGCACAGAGTCGATATGTACCGGCAAAGCCGTACCGAATCCGGGATTGACAGAGATCGTTACCTGTAGTCCTTTCAAGGCTTCATCGGTCAGGTTTTCTATAGATAACTGTCGAATGATGGAAACTCTGTTTTGCTGGAATGCAAAATTCACAACCGGAAGATAGATGCATTCGAGATCAATGGGTAAAGAATGATTGTACATGAGACTATATATGTGACGATAACAGGCTATGGACGGGCCACGTCGTAATCAAAATAATGTACTGCAAATATACATATCTACCCGGATTATCAGGTACTTTTTTACACATTCTTCTACTGATATACATAATGTTTTCATTCGTCCCTTTCCTTTTACAAAATACACCTGACAAAGGCAATTCTTCATCTATAATTTCAGCAACACTCGTCCACAGGCTCAGCAACACTCGTCCACAGGCTCAGCAACACTCGTCCACAGGCCCAGCAACACTCGTCCACAGGCCCAGCAGCACTCGTCCATAGGCCCAGTACAAGCGGTTGAACGTACCTGACCTCTATTTTTAATACCTGTAACGGCTATGATTGCATCCTTTTTCTTTGTATACCCTACCCTTCTTTTCGTCACAAAAGGATCAAATGATCTGCAGACCATATACATCAGTTATTGGGAATACGATCTTTCATTTTTCTGTAGATATTATCCGGAAATCATCAGTCAGTTCCCACAACAAAGAGACAACAAGAACGTGTCAAAGACACAATATTGTAAAATTTAATTACCATTATCACATTGTAATTCCCGGAAAAAAAACATTTTTAACGGCCAACGGACGGCCAAACGGCCATTAGGGCCAAAATTGTAACAAAGAAAAAAGACAAACACAAAAAAAACAATCATAAAACACTATAAAACAACATTCTATATCATATTCAACTTTCTCAAATCTCATTTCAGGAGAATCACCGACTTTGTATCACAAGCCGTTTTATCCACACCAGACCAAACAAAACAAAGTCATAAATAATTATCAAACAAATAATTTCTCTCGCTCTTAGGAGCAGTTTAAAAACATCAACGGAAAATATATGCAATTTTCTGACTTTGCAGGAGTAAAATGAGAATGTAGTCGGAGTATATTATCACTTTTACATAAATAGGTATATTTCCTAATCCCTGGTAGAATTGTATGTATGACACACCTTATTATTTTATGTGATACATACCTTAATCAGCCAACAAGCCTTTAAAATACCAAAAATCCTCATTGATTGTCTCTTTCTTTTTGTTGTAAGAAAGAAACTCTTAATTCTCAGAGCAAAAAGACAAAAGAAATAAATATTTCCAGATCCACTAAGAAAGTTTCTTCCCGGATTCATATCTACCGCACCCCATGTATACTTCCTGATTTTGTATATCCTTCCAGAAGGTAATCATTCTAATATTTACGCATCAAATCGTATTTATTATCCAAATTTTATAACAAATAGTCCCATATATACCATGTATGAAAGTTTTTTCCCATCAGACTCTTACTTTTTCAAAATATACAAATAAAACACTAATAAACAGACATATAACAAAAAATCAGCATTTATATAAGGCCTAAAGGCCGTTTGGCCGTTCGCTGGCCGTTTGTTGGTCGTTTGTTGGTCGTTAAAAATGTTTTTTTTAATTACAAAATAAATATGTGACAGTATGTGGAGAAAATGACTATATCACTCAAGCCGTTGCTACCATTCGGAAAGATTATACGATCGTCGTAAACAGATATGGCAATAATTATTATTACGGTAAGATTCTTATTTGTCAGAGCCGGGTCACCATAGATGAAAAGGGTTATTCATCCACGCCACTGAGCCCGGAAGAGATGCGGGATATTCCCTTTCTCTCCGAATCTCATACCGAATTGGTTCCGGAAGATTGATCGAACGCACTTTACCCGTTTATCTTCCGGTATCTGACAGCCACTTTACGACAACCATACAATCAGCTACCCAGATTCAGAGAAAAGATCGGTGCATCTGCTTTTCGTTCGCCTGTATACAGGCTGATGCCCTGAAAGAAGTGCTTGTCATCTTCGTCCAGATCTTCCACGACAGAATTGTGTACTTTGAGCAGGATCTCTCCGGCAGTAAAGTACTTGTCGTTGTCGGCTTCCAGTGTCAGATGCATATCCTGCTCTTCATCTGTCTCCCGGTTCCGGAACGAATAGTCGAGATAGAATTTCTTCGTATAGAGTACGGGAGCTTCATGCTTCCAGCTTCCCGGTTCATAGTTGCTATTGACTTTGGTATTGTAGTCGTCGACCTCTTCCACAAATTCTTCATAAGATTCGTATTCTTTGCCAAGAAAAGACCAGCGAAGATCTTCCATGATACGATCGGGATAGATACCTTCTGCTATCTCATCTTCTGTGCGTTCTACAAGATTGGAATCGAAATAGACCAATTTCTCTTTTCCCGGCTGAGTCTGAGAGTTTTTATGAGCAAGAACCTGCGGAGCGATCTTACTGAGCATATCCCATTCTTTGGGATCTATGACTTCCGCCGTGTCTCTGATCAGCTCCATGTCTGCAAATCCCCACACCAGCGGGCGGGGCATCATCATGATATAGATTCCGGCAAAAGGCATCATACCGGAAAAGACAGCAGCACAGGGTACTTTCTCTCCTACTTTCAATTCATGTCCGGGCAGTTCGTCCAATGACAGGCACTGTGCTCCCCAGATCTCCGCTTTCTCGTCATTCATATTGACACTCGCCATAGCCACCACTTTCAGAGGATGGGTTTGCGCGATCACACCCGGTATCAAAAGTCCACTGGTATATGCTGCTCCAGGTTTTTCTTTGAGCGTCAGCAACAGGACATAGGCTTTGAACAGGAATGCAACCCAGGGGATCAGACTCCACCACTTGTAGCCCAGAAAGACGAGAGCCAGAGCTATGCCCAGGAACAAAAGAGTCCAACCGATTTCTTTAAGGACATCTTTTCCTCTGTTTCTCCGGTAAATATCATATTTCCTGATGCGCTCTACATCGGGACGGCTGTTGGTGGCCCGTTCGGCGTACGAGTCATTGAAACTTTCTCCTCTTTCTCCGATATGTTTTTGATTTCCTTCCATGATGTTATTGATTGGTTATGTGTTTTCTGTTTACAGACTAAGCCATAGATGATGTACTGAAACTATCTTTCTTATTTGTACCTGTAAAAAGTAATACGGTCTCCATGGCTTCTTTTACTGGCCGGCAGGCTTAGGTGTTCCTGATAGATCCGGTAATTATCTTCAGACAGGATGATATGTAAGTCTTCGAAGATCACAAAATCACAAATCGTATCCCTGCCTTCTTCATGGTTATCTATGATGTAATTTCCCGTCAGGTGTGCATGAATGGCATCCAACAGGAAACAGACAAGAGAGCATCAGAGAAAATAAAACGAACTTCTTTATCATAAATCAACATTTGTATGTACCGGACAACTGGCATGTCTCCTTTCGGATAGATACACAGAATAAGTATGGATATACTCTTTTTGTGGGGGCTAATATAATATTAAAAATCC
>DALZBD010000140.1:0-8567 GCA_031977515.1 Bacteroides sp.
GCTTGCCCTACTGGTAATGGGGTTTACATGTACAGCCTGCAGCGAAGACGACCCGTTCTCAACAGCTACACCCGATGACGAACCCCGGATACTCAATCCTATTTTTCCGGATCGCACAGACGGGAAACTGCCAGTCATTGCCGACATCAGCAGAGATGCGAATCTTACTATAGAACTGACAGTGACGCCCGCCGATTACACGACTGTCTCCTGGCAGATCGACGGCCATGAAATAGAGGAAGGTACAACGCTGGATATAAACCTCAAAGCGGGTACATATACATTGAAAATAACAGCCACAACCGACCTGGGCAAATCTACGTACCGGGAAGGTATTGTGCAGGTAAATCCTCTGCCTGATGATCCATGGGCATCACAGACAGGCCTCGAACGTATCATCGCACCCGGTACAAAAGCACGTCTGTATGGAGACAATCTGGGCGATGTAAGAAGTATCATCATAGATGGGAAGACCATAACAGACCTTACTTATTCCGAAGAGGGAAATTACATAGAGTATACCGTACCTGCCGATTTATCCGAAGGCGAGCACCGTGTGATTTTCGTAGATGCCGGCAGCAGTGAATATGGCGCCAATACCGTCACTGTGACCAGATCTGTATGGATAACGGGTGGAGCCGACCGCACCAATGCCAACACCGAGTGGGTAATGACCGGGGTGAATCTGGAACGGATTGCCTCCCTGACATTCGCCGGACAAACCTTCACCGAATTTACACAGCACACGGCCACGGAAATAGCGATTATCTGTCCCGGACTCGAAGACGGAGAATACAGCCTGACAGGTAAGACGACGAGTGGAGAAGACGTACAGTTCTACAGTGCCAATGGCATCGTTACCGGGCAGACAGTCATTGTTTCTTCGGAAAACGTTCTCTGGCAAGGACACCACTATGTATCCTGGGACCTACCGGACGAAAGCCCGAACAAAACTTTCAACCTGATCGGCCAGGACGTGTTTGCCTCCATGAAGGCCGGTGCTATCCTTAGCATCTACTATTCGGTAGCCGCAGAAGCTGAGTACCATCAGCTACGCACCACCACCGGCTGGTGGGACGATCTGCCTGGCACTTCTACCTTAGAATTCTCCGAAGACGGGGTAATAGAAGTGGTGCTCACACAGGAGGCTCTCGACAGGATCCAGACAGAAGACGGATTCCTCTGTGTAGGTCATGGATATTATGTGGATGGAATCACTGTACTGTAATGTTTGCCCCGAATAACACATTCTGATATGATATTGAGAAAGATACTATTGATTTTGATGGTAGTGGCAATGGCTGCCTGCTCTACGCAGGTAGCCCCCCCTGCCATTCCGGGAGACCCAGAGATAGAGAAGCAGATAGAAGCCGTCCTGGCAAAGATGACGCTGGAAGAAAAAATCGGTCAGATGACCGAACTTGCCATTGATGTCCTCGGAGATTTTGTCGGTGAGGAATTCATACTGGATGACGCCAAACTCCATAAAGCTATTGCAGAGTTCAAGGTGGGTTCTTTCCTCAACGCTCCGGGCCCGGTGGCACAAAGCAGAGAGAAATGGCAGGAAATTATCGGCCGGATACAGGCCATATCGATGAAAGAGATTGGCATTCCGTGTATCTATGGCCTCGACCAGACGCACGGTACTACCTATGTGTTGGATGGCACCTTGTTTCCGCAGAACATCAATATCGGTGCTTCGTTCAATCCGGAACTAGCCTACGAATCGGCGCGTGTGACTGCCTACGAAACCCGTGCCGCCAACTGTCCGTGGACCTATTCCCCAACTGTGGATATGGCACGCGATCCGCGCTGGTCACGTGTCTGGGAAAATTTTGGTGAGGACTGCTTAGTCAATGCGGTAATGGGCAGCTCGGCAGTCCGCGGATACCAGGGCGAGGATCCCAACCACATCCCGGCCGACCGGGTAGCTGCATCGGTCAAACATTATATGGGCTACAGCGTGCCACGCACCGGCAAGGATCGGACACCGGCATACATATCCATCTCCGAACTGCGCGAAAAATGCTTTGCCCCTTTCAAAGAGTGTGTGGAAGCCGGAGCGCTGACCATCATGGTCAACAGTGGTTCGGTCAACGGAGTGCCTGTACACGCCAGCTACGAATTGCTTACCCAGTGGCTCAAAGAGGATCTCAATTGGGACGGTATGTTGATCACCGACTGGGCCGACATCAACAACCTCTACACACGTGAGTACATTGCAGCGGATAAAAAAGAGGCTATACAAATAGCCATCAACGCAGGTATAGATATGGCGATGGAACCTTATGACCTCAGTTTCTGCACACTGCTGAAAGAACTGGTGAAAGAAAACAAAGTTCCCATGAGCCGTATCGACGACGCTGTGCGCCGGGTGCTCAGACTCAAATTCCGTCTGAACCTGTTCGAACACCCCAATACCTTATCCGAAGACTATCCCCTTTTTGGCAGCCCGGAACATGCGGAACTGGCACTCCACGCAGCCGAAGAATCGCAGATCCTGCTCAAGAACAAGGACAACATATTGCCCCTTGAAAAAGGTAAAAAAATTCTCCTGACCGGCCCCAATGCCAATTCCATGCGTTGCCTCAACGGCGGATGGAGCTATTCCTGGCAAGGACATCTGGCCGACAGGTTTGCCGGCAACTACAACACGATCTACCAGGCACTCTGCAACAAATTCGGTACCGACAACATCCGTCTGAAACAAGGGGTTACCTATACTGCTGAAGGCAGTTATACGGAAGAGAACGAACCGGAGATTGAGAAAGCAGTGGCTGCCGCACGCAACGTCGATGTCATCATCGCCTGCATCGGTGAGAATTCTTACTGCGAGACACCGGGGAATCTCTCTGATCTGGCCATTTCGGCCAATCAGAGTAAACTGGTAAAAGCGCTGGCTGCTACAGGAAAGCCCCTCATACTGATACTCAACCAGGGCAGACCCCGCATCATCAATGATCTGGAACCACTGGCCAACGGTATCATAAACATTCTTCTGCCGGGCAATTATGGCGGTGACGCACTGGCCAATATACTTTCGGGGGATGTAAACCCCAGTGGTAAAATGCCGTATACCTACCCACGCAATCAGGCAGAGCTCACCACCTACGACTACAGGGTAAGCGAAGAGATGGACAAAATGGAAGGTGCATACGACTACGATGCTGTGATCTCCGTACAATGGCCTTTTGGCTACGGTCTCAGCTACACAACGTTTGAATACAGCAATTTCCAGGCAAATACGACCTCATTTACCGCGGAAGATGAACTCCACTTTTCCATAGATGTCACCAATAGTGGCACACGTACCGGAAAAGAAGTAGTGATGCTGTTCAGCCGCGATCTGGTGGCATCCCTCACTCCGGAAAGCCGCAGACTGCGGGCGTTTCAGAAAGTAGAGTTGCAGCCCGGAGAGACCCGGACCGTGACACTCTCCATCAAAGGCAGTGATCTGGCATTCGTGGGTCATGATGGCAAATGGATACTGGAGCAAGGCGATTTCCGTATGCAAAGTGGCAGCCAGACATTGAACATCACCTGCCACAAAACGCACAAATGGGAGACTCCCAACATATAAGCATCGTCTTTGATCAGCAAAAATAAAATGAGAATACAAGTTCAAAGATCAACAAAGTCAACGCCCCCCAGTAGCCTCACTGAGGGGCGTTGATACATTCAAGCTCTTCGTTACTGGCAAGTTACAGTCTCATTCTTACCGAAGCGCTTCCACCTCTTCCGGGGTCAAAGGGATTTTCTTCCCCAGCAGACGGGCACCCGTTTCGGTAATCAGGAAATCCTCTTCATTGCGCACACCTCCGAAATCTCTGTATTCTTCTACTTTATCGTAATTGATAAAATCCATAAACTTCTTCTCTCCCTGCCACAAATCGATCAATTCCGGTATGAAATAGACACCAGGCTCCACAGTGATCACAAACCCTGTTTCAAGAGGCTGCGCCAACCGGAGCGAACGACGACCAAACTGGGTACTTTTGGGGCGACCGTTGTAACCAACCCACACCTCTCCCAGATTCTCCATGTCATGCACATCCAATCCCATCATGTGTCCCAGACCATGCGGATAGAAAAGGGCATGTGCCCCTTCGCGTACGGCATCTTCCGCATTTCCTTTCATCAGTCCCAGACCTTTCAACCCTTCCACCATCACACGGGCAGACAGGTCGTACACCTCTTCGTAAGGGATACCCGGACGCAGTGCGTTCACCGAAGCCACGTGCATGGCATTTTGTATCTCATACACCTCACGCTGCCGGGTAGTGAACGTCTTATCCGCCGGAATAGTAGAGGACATATCTCCCGCATATCCCATGGCTGTCTCCGCACCTGCATCGATCAGGAAAAGATCACCGGTCTGGATGGTGTTTCCATAATAATGATTGTGAAGGGTCTGGCCGTTCACCGTAGCAATCGTAGGGAAAGAGGTAGCCCCTCCGGCAGCCGCTGCCACTGCTTCCATGGCCGCGACCACCTCGTATTCTTTCATCCCGGGACGGATCATGCACATGGCAGTGAGATGCATATCGGCTGTGATGTCACAGGCCTTTTCTATTTCCACTACCTCTTCGGCACTCTTGTAATTGCGTTGGGCAACCACCGCACGTATAAAAGGTACGGATGCCTCCTGAGCTGAAACAGGGAGTCCCAGCCATTCCATCAGTTTGATACGATGCTCTGCCCGGTAAGAAGGAAGGAAGTGGATCTTCTGCCCTTGTGCTTTGGCGTGTTGCAGGTAAGCACCTATATCCGATGCCGGACGTGTATCTCCCACACCCACCTCCTGACTACGTTCCCTGAGAGTAGGCTGTGTCCCCATCCAGATGATATGGTCTATGCTCAATTCATCTCCGAAAATGATCTCCCGGTCGTTGTCCACATCGATGACCGCCGACAGTCCGGCAGAAGAAATGCCAAAATAATAAAGGAACGTAGAGTCCTGACGATAACGAAACGCGTTGTCTTCGTAATTCAATCCATAGTCGTCATTTCCCAGAAACAGCAACAGGCCGGAGCCCATCTGCTTTTTGAGTTGTGCCCGACGGGCAACGTAGGTGGCTTTGGAAAACATAAGATCTTTTATTTAATTTTGATTCGAACAAAGATAAAAACAAGTCTTCACATTTCAAATGCGATGTGAAACAAAAAGAACCTTTCCGGACAATTCTGTGTCAGGATATACACAATTTATGCCTATTGTATAAAATAATACAGACCGGATATCATAGAGTTCAAAGAAGATTTGCTGAGGATTATCTGACAAAATAACAGAACACAACCCTGCGGACATAAGTTGCCGGGATATTTAAAAAAGTGAAAGAAGACCCGGAAGAGTAACTATAAATTCACAACTAATTTTAAACGTAACCGATAAATATAGCCTTCATTCATCAAATTTGGTTATTTTTGTAGCAGAAACATAGCAGAGAAAAACAGTATATGGCACAAGTTTCCCGACAGGTACAATCGCAGGTGCAGCAACAGGTACAGACCTTGTCGCCGCAACAGATCCTGGTAGTCAAGCTACTGGAGCTTCCCGCGATAGAGTTGGAAGACCGTATCCATGCAGAGTTATTGGAAAATCCTGCTCTGGAAGAGGGAAGTGAAGAGGTAAAAAGCGAATCGGAAGAGATCTCTTCCGAAGCAGAAGGGGATATGGAATACGACTCCCTGAATGACTACCTCAACGAAGACGACATACCGGATTATAAACTACAGGAAAACAATCGTTCGAAAGGAGAAAAGGCGGAAGAGATCCCTTTTTCGGAAGCCACCTCTTTCTACGAATTGCTCCGTCAGCAACTCAGCGAACTGAAACTATCGGAGCACCAGAAAGAACTGGCCGAATACCTCATCGGCTCTCTGGACGACGACGGACTGCTCCGGAAATCTCTCGAAAGTATCAACGACGAACTGGCCATCTATGCCGGTGTCTCTACCAGCGAAGAAGAGTTGGAAGAGATCCTGCACATGATCCAGCAGTTCGATCCTCCGGGTATCGGTGCGCGCGACCTGCGGGAGTGTCTATTGATCCAGCTACGCCGGAAAACAAAAGAGGAGAAAAAGAACCCTTTATTTCCTGTAGAAGAGAAGATCATTGACTCCTGTTACGAAGAGTTTACCCGCAAGCACTGGGACAAGATCAGACAGAAACTTGGCCTGAGCGAAGAGGTGTTGCAGGAAGCCATTGCAGAAATTACCCGACTCAATCCCCGGCCCGGTGCCTCTTTAGGAGAGACCATCGGACGCAATATGCAGCAGATCATACCCGACTTCATCGTTGATACGTATGACGATGGCACCATTGAGATCACTCTCAACAACCGCAACGTGCCGGAGCTGCGCATGAGCCGCGACTTCACCCAACTGGTGGAGGAGCATACCCGGAACCGTGCCAATCAATCCAGGGAATCCAAAGAGGCACTGATGTTTCTGAAGCAGAAAATGGATGCGGCTCAGGGATTTATAGACGCGGTCAAACAACGTCAGCATACACTGATGTCCACCATGCAGGCAATCATAGAACTGCAACGACCCTTCTTCCTCGAAGGGGATGAATCGCTGCTGCGACCGATGATCCTGAAAGATGTGGCCGAACGCACGGGCCTGGATATCTCTACCATCTCCCGCGTGACCAACAGCAAATATGTACAGACCAACTACGGGATATACTCTCTGAAATATTTCTTCGGTGATGGATATACCACCGAAGACGGAGAAGAAAAATCGGTGCGGGAGATCAAACGTATCCTCAAAGAGGTGGTCGAAGGGGAAAGCAAAAAGAAACCCTATACAGACGACGAGCTGGCCGAACTGCTGAAACAGAAAGGGTATCCGATCGCCCGGCGTACAGTGGCCAAATACCGGGATCAACTAAATATACCGGTGGCACGTTTACGTAAATAATAACCTGATGCTCTAAAAAAATGGAAGAAACCACACAGGAACAACAATCCTATACCACACCCTCCTGGATGATGTGGGGAGCCCGGATCCTCTCTCTGGTAGTGACTCCTATGATCATTCCGTTTCTGGCATTCGCGGCAATCTTTGTCTATAGTCCCCTGCGTTATATGTTTGCACGGGTACAACTGATCCTGTTGGGCATAGTATTCTGTTTTACGATATTGCTACCGGCAGTCACGATACTATTGTATAAAGCGATGCACAGATACAACTGGAACGACCTGCTCCTGCGTCGTACCCGTTTTGTTCCTTACGCGGTGACCATTATCTCCTACGGATTTTGTCTGGTGATGTTGCAGCGACTGCATATCGCCCAACACCTGGTGGTGTACGGGTATATCTTTCCCGGTATCATCCTCTCCGTACTGGTATGCCTGACTGTCTGTATCCTTGTCAACCTCAAATGGAAGATCAGTGTGCACATGGCCGGTATCGGAGGTGCTGTAGGGATGCTGGTAGCCATCAGCACGACATTCGGACAGAACCAGGTGTTTGCACTCTGCGCACTGATCCTCCTCTCCGGATGCCTGGGCACCTCACGCATCCTTCTGGGAAGGCATACCTTTTATGAAGTCATCTCCGGATTCACAGTAGGTCTGGTATGTTCCATGCTTATACTTATGCTTCCGGCAAGCACTTTCCTTCTTCGTTTATTCTTTTAATCCGAATATAAACCTTTAATTCATCTGACATGAACTTTCCACAAAACCTGAAGTACACCAAAGAGCACGAATGGATACGGCTCGAAGGCGACGTAGCGTATGTAGGTATCACCGATTATGCACAGCAACAACTGGGTGACATTGTCTTTGTTGACATCCAGTCCGAAGGAGAAACCCTCGCAGCCGGAGAAGTCTTCGGTACCATTGAAGTCGTAAAGACCATCTCCGACCTGTTTCTGCCGGTAGCCGGAGAAATCCAGGAAGTGAATGCAAGCCTCGAAGATACACCCGAACTGGTCAATCAGGATCCCTACGGCGAAGGCTGGCTGATCAAACTGCAACCCGAACAGCTTTCCGATCTGGATAGTCTGCTCGATGCCGAAGCCTACAAAGCACTCATCAACGCCTGAAAAAATTTACGATCGGACAATTTACGAACCAACGGTCGACGAAGTCCATTGCGATTGAGATCACTTCATTCCATACATCCTGATGGAAGAGAAGCAAGGTCCACTCAAATCGTTATATCGCAGATTGTCCGTTCATTTCCTTTTAGTATAGAGCAGCAATTGCCGGGTAACAGGAAAGATCTATCGTAATTCACAGAGAAAAAAAATAGCAAATCGTCAACATTCCCTGGTGTTCATAATCAAATAATGGTCATGACCGCAGGGAGTAAATCATAAATCATCTTATGTCTCCTCTTGTCAGTATCATCATGGGTAGCACCTCCGACCTGCCGGTCATGGAAAAAGCTGCCGCCCTTCTCAACGATATGCAGATCCCTTTCGAGATCAACGCCCTTTCGGCGCATCGTACGCCGGAAGCTGTGGAAGAATTTGCAAAGAATGCCCATACAAAGGGTATCAAAGTGATCATCGCGGCAGCGGGTATGGCAGCTCACCTGCCCGGAGTAATAGC
>DALZBD010000141.1:0-8553 GCA_031977515.1 Bacteroides sp.
ACTCCTTTCAGATCCGCCATCATAGAGCCCATCATTCCTCCCGGTAGTCCACACCCAAGCAGCAAAGAAGAAGTATGCTTGTTTGTCGCATCCATGAAGTAGCCCAGGAAGTCGTCGATAAACTCCTGTGTCAGCGTGCGGGCTTTCATATAGGCAGCCATATTGATCTCTGGTACCCGGAAACCTGCATCTTTCAGCATCGCCTGTACGGAGATCACATCCGGGTGTACTTTTCCCCAGGAAATGGGCTCCATGGCTACATCTATCATATCGGCTCCATTCTCGCATACTTTCAGGATCGTTGCCATGGAAAGTCCCGGGCCGGAATGGCCATGATACTGAACCAATATTTCGGGATGTCTTTCTTTGATGTTTTTCGTAAGTCTGCCCAACATGACAGGGCGTCCGACTCCTGCCATATCTTTCAGACAGATCTCACGGGCACCGGCATCTACCAGTTCATCGGCTATTGCCGTATAATACTCTACCGTATGGATGGGAGAATGAGTAATACATAATGTTGCCTGCGGGATCATGCCTGCTTCCAGAGCATATCTGATGGAAGGTATAATGTTCCGTACATCGTTCAGGCCGCAGAATATCCGGGTGATGTCCACTCCCTGAGCCTTCTTTACCCGGTACATGAGTTTCCTTACATCCGCAGGTACGCCATACATACGGATCCCGTTGAGTCCCCTGTCGAGCATATGAGTCTGAATACCTGCTTCTTGAAAAGGTCTGGTGAATGTGCGTACCGCTTTATTCGGATTTTCTCCATACAGGAGATTGACCTGTTCGAAAGCACCTCCGTTTGTTTCTACCCGTGCGAAACATCCCATTTCCACAATCCATGGAGCAATTCTTTCCAATTGATCTACTCTGGGTTGATACTTACCGGATGATTGCCACATGTCCCGGTATACAAGGCTGAATCTAATTTCTTTTTTCATAATAATTGAGAGTTAGCAGGTTGGATAATCAGGATAGAGATCTCGCTGCACAAATAAAAACATTCTGAGATAAATAAGAAAGCATTTAGGTATATATTTTGAATAAATAACCGTGTGTTTAATATCATATTGACAATAAACCTTTTTTAAAGTAGGATTTTTGGAAAAGTTTTCTATATTTGTATCTTGAGAGAGGATGGTTTTTCTGTCAGAATGTCATTGTAAGTAAGATAGGAAAATCTCTCTTTCTTTGCCGCCTTACCTTTCTGCCTGATAGTATCTATATAAATAGAATGTTCGGATAGTAAACAGAATGTTTGTTGGTTGACTTTTTGATAGTAAATACATGTATTTACTATCCTATTTATATTTATCCTTGAATTTTGATGACTCTATACTTGTCTGAAAAACTGATTACAGCAATGTATCCAGATTTGTATATGTGTATTTATTCTGTTTATATGCATTGATGGGCGATCTATAGAGGGTTTTTAGACAAAACCTTATGTTTTTTATAAAAACGCCCTGGCATTTACGATCAAATGCCAGGGCGTTTCGATGCAAATGCCAGGGCATTTCAACAAAAACTCCATAGCATTTATCCGTAAATGCGCTATTTGAGAAGAAAAAAAGACTAAAGATAGCTTTGTAAGTTACAGAAGGATAGTTTTTAGCTATAAAGCTGATGTTTCTTTTTGAAAGTATATTAGGTTATATGGTGTATATTTTCATAGATATTTTATTATTTATGTATGAATTGTGTGTATTTATTGTATGGATATTGACTATTTGTTTTGTCTTAATAGTGATTCTCTGAGATATTTCCAGGTATCGTCTATCATCATCTTAAATAACTGATTCTACAGGCTTACATTTATCATTTTGACAATGTGTCATTTTTCTCTTCAGAGTAGAGTCTGTTCTCGGTATATGCTTTGCCAGGATATAGATGTTTGTTGTTTGTATCTCTGATTTTTATCAAATCACTTATTCCATAGCAGGACCTGAGAAGTAGGTCATTATAGCTATAGGCAACACAGAAAAGAAGGTATGCCAAAACCTGATACTTTTTTCTTACATGAAACAAAACCTTTGACATACTCTCTTTTCATGTTCAGAATCTCTCACTTGTCATCCGGTAAGTCCAGAAAATAATGAATAATACTCTTCAGAGTAGTCTTTGTGTAAAGATTAATCGCATTATAACCTTCCAACAATCCTTCTTCCTTCGCTTTGGGAAAGAACAATCTGGCTTGTTCAAAGTAGGGAACTGTAAACCTGCGCATAAAGTCTGTAAATTCGGCAAAGTCCGCCACCTGAGGACAAGAAGTCCTTTGAGGGTTACATATATACCCGGCATCCAGGAAGAATGGGAGTTGCTGGGGCAGGAATTCCAGAAAAAGATCCAGATTTACACTGTTACTACCTGGTAATCTTGAATAGAGGTAACACGCCTGAGGAGCTTTGAGAGGGGAACTGTCCGAATGATGAGCAATTCTGTATCCGCTGGTTTTGTAACTTCCGGAAACAGGGTCCAGTTCATTTTTCCATTCTACATACCCGTTTTCGGGTTTTTCGATCAGCTGTCCGCAACTGTCACACACAAACTGAGTCAGGGGATTTAACATCATATTTTCACTTTTAAGGTTACTAACAAAATTATGAAAAAACCGATACCAACTACATAAATAGATTCTTTATTTATGAGCCTTTTCTATATATTGTGATTTTTGTAAACAGGTTAAATTGACTATATTTGTACAATATAAAATGCGATTTCTTTAGACACAAGAACATAAGAGACATAAGAAATTCATAGTCTGCAAGAATTTATAAGCTAAATAGTTGTGTTACTTTTGTTCTTATGTCTGAAAAAATACGAAAAAGACCATACAATGAAAAAGATAATTAACCCCTGGCGGGGCCTGGATGGCTACAATTGTTTCGGATGTGCACCGGATAATGAAGCCGGAGTGAAAAGGGAGTTGTATGAAGATGGTGAGGATGTGGTAAGTATATGGAGGCCCCGCTCTGAATATCAGGGCTGGATCGATACTCTTCATGGGGGCATACAGGCTGTATTGCTCGACGAGATTTGTGCATGGGTGATTCTGCGTAAGTTACAGACTACAGGGGTTACCTCCAAAATGGAGACACGGTATATGAAGTCTATCCGGACTACCGACGATCATGTGCTACTACGTGCCCGGATACAGGAACGTAAGCGCAATATTATTCTGGTAGAGGCCTTTCTCTATAATCAGCAGGGAGAATTGTGCACCAAAGCTCTGTGTACCTATTTCACCTTTCCACCCGAGAAAGCACGTGACGAGATGCATTTTATGGAATGTGGGGTAGAGGAAGAAGAGATAAATGTGCCCGACTGATAAACAAGGCTGTAATGCGGTGTCAGGAAGATAGGAAATCCGCTTGCTTATTTCTTTTTTCATGTGATTTGTCTGTAGAGACGCATAGTTGCATCTCAAAAAACAATAAAAACTTATGTGGAGAAGTCCCTGACACTTACATCCCAAAGAAGTGAAAGTAAATGGCAACTTTTTGTGATAAATGTTTGGCTGTTTGCTGCAAATGGTTTACTTTTGTCGCAACATTAATAAATAACTATGTTTTATACAACTACACATCATCATCATTCTCCTAACGAATAATTCGGTGGGCTGTATGGTATTTGTGTAAAATAAGATATGGATAGGCTTGCCGGAAGGTGAGCCTTTTTTATTTACGATTTACTGATTTACGAGTGAATTTACATCTCTGTGATATCATTCTGTCTTCGTAAGATGGGAGAGAGTTCGTAGAGGAAGTCTGATCTTCAGGGTTGCTGAGAACTCACAGGATCGGAATGAAATAGGAAAACAGAACGAAAATAATAAATGAATAACATCATATACAAATTATGCTAAGAATCGCGGTACAGGCCAAAGGCCGGTTGTATGAAGAGACAATGGCTCTGCTGGCAGAGTCGGATATCAAATTGAGCTCTTCCAAACGTACGTTACTCGTACAGTCTTCCAATTTTCCTATAGAAGTGTTGTTTCTTCGTGACGACGATATCCCTCAGTCAGTAGCTACCGGTGTAGCCGATCTGGGAGTAGTGGGAGAGAACGAATTTGTAGAAAAAGGAGAGGAAGCAGATATCATCAAACGTTTGGGTTTCAGTAAATGCCGTCTATCTCTGGCTATTCCCAAAGATATTGAATACAACGGTCTTTCCTGGTTTCACGGCAAGAAGATCGCCACTTCTTATCCCGTCATTCTGAACAACCACATGAAAGCACACGGTGTGAAGGCAGATGTGCACGTGATCACCGGTTCGGTGGAAGTGGCTCCGGGTATTGGGTTGGCCGATGCTATTTTTGATATTGTCAGTTCCGGATCTACCCTGGTCAGCAATCGCTTGCGGGAGGTAGAAGTCGTGATGAAGTCCGAAGCTCTGCTGATCGGTAACAAGAACCTTACACCTGAGAAGAAAGAGGTTCTGGAAGAACTTCTTTTCCGTCTGGCTGCTGTGGAGACTGCTCAGGACAAAAAGTATGTGCTGATGAATGCTCCGAAGGCAAACCTCGATGACATTCTGTCTGTATTGCCAGGCATGAAAAGCCCTACCGTGATGCCTTTGGCACAGGAAGGCTGGTGTTCGATACATACCGTACTGGACGAAGCCTGCTTCTGGGAGATCATCGGCAAACTGAAAGCATGTGGAGCCGAAGGCATCCTGGTACTGCCCATTGAGAAAATGATACCTTAAAGAGATTTGCTATTAGACTATTTACAATGTACGATTGAAATAACATTGTATCTGTAAGAGTCAAAAAAGAAATAGTATACTTGTAAAGAATAACTTCATTGAAACATAAGTTCCTGAAAAACATTGTTTTCATTAAAACATAACCGGGTACTATCAATCGTAAATCCGTAAATCGTAACTAATTTTATGCATATCATCAAATATCCATCCCGTGACACCTGGGACGAACTGTTGCAACGTCCGGCTTTTGAGACAGAGAGTCTGTTTGACAAAGTACGGGAGATCATCGATCAGGTACGCAGCCGGGGCGACGAAGCTGTATTGGAGTACGGATCGTTGTTCGACAAAGCCCAACTGGATACCCTGCTTGTTTCCGAAGAGGAGATCCGGGAAGCAGAGAATCAGGTTGGTATTGATCTGAAAGCAGCCATCTATCTGGCCCAGCGCAATATCCATACGTTCCATACCTCTCAACAGGCAAAGGTATGTAAGGTGGAAACCCAGAAGGGGGTTACCTGCTGGCAGAAATCGGTAGGTATAGAAAAAGTAGGATTGTACATTCCCGGAGGTACGGCACCTTTATTTTCTACTGTCCTGATGCTTGCCGTACCGGCAAAGATTGCCGGATGCAAGGAGATTGTGCTCTGTACTCCCCCCAACAAAGAAGGTAAGATACATCCTGCCATTCTCTTTGCCGCTCGTGTGGCGGGAGTGAGCAGGATCGTTAAGGCTGGCGGTGTGCAGGCTATTGCTGCCATGGCCTACGGTACGGAGAGTGTGCCTAAGGTCTATAAGATATTTGGTCCCGGTAATCAGTATGTGACAGCAGCCAAGCAATTGGTTAGTCTGAAGGATGTAGCCATTGATATGCCTGCCGGTCCTTCCGAAGTAGAGGTCTGGGCCGACGACACAGCCGATCCAGTATTTGTTGCATCGGACCTGCTTTCACAGGCCGAACATGGAGCAGACAGTCAATCGGTACTGATCACTACTTCTGCATCCTTGCTGGATAACGTAGCAGACCAACTGGAACGCCAGCTTCGCTACCTTCCCCGGCGGGAGTATATCGAGCAGTCCCTTGCCCACAGCAAGTTGATCCTCGTAAGTAGTATGGAAGAGGCACTGGAAATGACCAATACATACGCTCCCGAACATCTGATCATTCAGACCAGTGACTATGCTGCATGGGGCGAACGTGTGGTCAATGCCGGTTCGGTATTCCTGGGAGCGCTCTCTCCCGAGAGTGCAGGTGACTATGCTTCCGGCACCAACCATACCCTGCCCACCAATGGGTACGCGAAGGCCTACAGCGGGGTCAGCCTCGATAGTTTCATCCGTAAGATTACTTTCCAGGAGATCACTCCGGAAGGTATTCAGGCCATAGGGCCTGCTATTGAAGTGATGGCTGCCAACGAACAGCTGGATGCGCACAAAAATGCAGTGAGTGTCCGCCTGGAAAAAGTACGTAAACCCTGACAGATAAACAGAATGAAGACCATAGAAGAATTGACCCGCCCCAATATCCGTAGCCTGAAACCTTACTCTTCGGCCCGGGACGAATACAAAGGAGTGGTAGCCTCCGTATTTCTGGATGCCAATGAGAACCCGTACAGCCCTTCTTACAACCGCTATCCCGATCCGTTGCAGCACGACCTCAAAGAACTGCTGGCTGTGCAGAAAGGGGTACGCCCTGAGCAGATCTTTCTCGGGAATGGGAGTGACGAGGCAATAGACCTCATCTACCGGGCTTTTTGTGAGCCTGCCATCGACAATGTCGTGGCAATTGACCCAACGTACGGTATGTATCAGGTATGCGCCGATATCAACAACGTGGAATATCGTAAGGTGTTGCTCAACAATGAATATCAGTTCTTCGCGGAAGATCTGCTTGCCGCCGCCGATGCACATACCAAAGCCATCTTTCTCTGTTCGCCCAACAACCCTACGGGAAATGATCTGGATGCCGGAGAGATCAACAAACTGATGGACCGGTTCGATGGTCTGGTGATTATCGATGAGGCCTATATCGACTTTTCCGATGCTCCCTCTTACAGCAGTCAGTTGGACGATCGTCCTAACCTGATCATTTTACAGACCTTCTCCAAAGCCTGGGGGAGTGCTGCGATCCGTCTGGGAATGGCATTTGCTTCTCCGGAGATCATTGGCATCTTTAATAAGATCAAGTATCCCTACAATATCAACGCTCTCACTCAGCAGGAGGCTTTGCGTTTGCTGAGTCGTCCTGAGCAGATCAGTCAGTGGGTAAAGATGCTGAATGAAGAACGTAACTTCCTCATGGAGCGTTTTTCTACTCTTCCTCTGGTAGAGAAGGTCTTCCCATCGGATGCCAACTTCTTTCTGGCCCGCGTCTCCGATGCCGGAGCGATCTATACCTATCTGGTGGGAGAGGGGATTATTGTGCGCAATCGTCATTCCATATCGTTGTGTGGCAACTGTCTGCGTGTTACCATTGGTACACGTGAGGAGAATGAAGCATTGCTGGCTGCCTGGGAGAAATACGGAAGATAGTAAACTTGCTGAAGGGTTAGTTGTTTTTTATGGACTTTGCCGACCGTTGGTGATTTCAGATGTAAAGTAGGGGAGACGCAAAGTATTGCGTCTCTACAAGTAATCACATTCAAAAGAAAACATAACCAATGTAGAGACGCAATACCTTGCGTCTCAGAAAGAAGAAAACGTGAAACCAGCAAAGCAGGCAATTCATGAATGGCTGTACAAATAAAAAATGTAATGAAGAAAAAAGTACTTTTTATAGATCGTGACGGAACGTTGGTAATAGAACCTCCTGTAGATTATCAGCTGGATTCGCTGGAAAAACTGGAGTTCTATCCCAAGGTGATGCGTAACCTCGGCTTCATCCGTAGCAAGCTCGATTTTGAATGTGTCATGGTCACCAATCAGGATGGACTGGGTACCACTTCCTTCCCCGAAGAGACATTCTGGCCAGCTCACAACCTGATGCTGAAAACCCTCGAAGGCGAAGGCATTACCTTCGATGAGATCCTGATCGATCGTAGTTTTCCTGAAGACAATGCGCCTACCCGTAAGCCCCGCACCGGGATGCTTACCCGATATATCGATAATCCGGAGTACGATCTGGCAGGCAGCTTTGTGATTGGTGACCGGACCACAGATGTGGAACTTGCCCGCAACCTGGGCTGCCGTGCCATCTTCCTGCAGGATACTACCGATGCATTGCAGGGTACCGGGCTGGAAGATGTGTGCGCACTGGCAACCACCGATTGGGATCGTATAGCCGATTTCCTTTTCGCCGGAGAGCGTAAAGCAGAAGTACGGCGTACGACCAAAGAGACGGATATCTTCATCTCTCTGGATCTGGACGGTCATGGAACATGCGACATTCATACCGGATTGGGATTCTTCGACCACATGCTCGAGCAGATCGGCAAACATTCCGGAATGGATCTGACGATCCATGTAAAAGGTGACCTGGAGGTAGACGAACATCATACGATGGAAGATACTGCCATTGCACTGGGCGAATGTCTGGCTCAGGCATTGGGCGACAAACGAGGCATTGAGCGCTACGGCTACTCCCTGCCTATGGACGACTGTCTCTGCCAGGTATGTCTGGATTTCGGTGGTCGTGCCTGGCTGGTGTGGGAGGCAGAGTTTCACCGCGAAAAGATCGGGGATATGCCCACCGAGATGTTCCTGCATTTCTTTAAGTCCCTGAGCGATGGTGCCCGGATGAATCTGAATATCAAAGCCGAGGGACAGAACGAGCATCACAAGATCGAAGGGATCTTCAAAGCACTGGCTCGTGCCATCAAAATGGCTATTCGTCGGGAT
>DALZBD010000142.1:0-8526 GCA_031977515.1 Bacteroides sp.
CAGATTCTCGGCTCTGCCCGTATCCGGCCCTCCGTCGAATCCCGCCTCTACCCATTCGGCCAGAAGCATTCCCCCGCCGTACCGGATCAGATCGGGATGATCTTCCAGAGCAACGAGACAGGCATAGATCTCCTGCCGGGAAGTTCCCTCAGGGTGACAATAGGCATATCGGCTGGCTCCCCACGCGCTTCCTTTCTGTGCCGAGATCCTATATAGTTCTGCCCGCCGCATTCCTTCTTTCTCTTCCAGCCAGCCCTTTTCGATGTAATCTCCCAGCAAAGCATAGCTATCCGGTTCTCCCTTCTCCATAGCCATCTGGGCCAGCCGCACAGCCAGCAAAGCACGTTCGTCGTCGGCCAGAGACTCCCACGACCGGGTAGCGATGCTGCTATCCAACAAATCCCTACCGGTATATTCCGAAAGCAACTGCCGGATTTCCTTGTGCAAGGCCTCCACCTTGGGAAGGTCGTACCGGTCCACACCAATCAACCGGTACAGCACAGCCCGGGGTCCCTGATGTATATCAGACAGGTCACGGGGCATCTTTTCCAACAGTAAATCGGCTTTGAGCAGAAATAAGATCTTATATACTACCCTCGCACTCCCCACTGCTTCGTACAGGGCCCATGCAGATGCCAGTACAGGTCCTGCACTTTCGTTTGTACCCATGCAATTCACGGCTCGTGCTGCCGCACTAACTCTGGCATTAGGCTGAAGATAACTGTTTATTTGCCGAAGGTAAGAAGCATAGAGAGCAGCAGCCAGCAAATTGAGTTCGGGGTCCTCTTTCACCACTAACTTTGATGCCTCTGTAACGCTTTTCCGTGCCTGATCCGGATCACTCTCCCGCAGTCGGACATATTCATTGAGTAGTTTCTCCACCCTTGTCACAGACTGTGCCTGCGTTGCTGCACAAGACAATACACATAGGATGCCAAGTAAGATCTTTTTCATGTTTTATTTTTCTGAGATGTAGGGTATGATCTGAGATATAATCTATTTTTTGAGAGGCAAGGTATGGTTTTGAGACGCAAGTATGCGTCTCTACGGGTGTTTACAGACCAGGACAAACTCCAGTTGCCGGTTTTCCTGCCGGGAGGTTGGTTGCTGCCATCCTCCGGAAAGTTCAGTCACCCGCCGTTCCGCATAAGTTTTGAGTTCGGTGGTGGTGATGCAACCGTCGCCGTCCAGATCGGCCATGCGGTCGATAATTCCCTCCTTCACCACATACGTAAAAAGCCCGTTGCGCCAGCGGTGCCCCTCCACTGCGGCCTGTGTAGCTCCGGCGCTCGACAGGATGTTGGCACCGATGCCACGTCTGATGTCAGCAAAGAGATTGCCCACCAGTTCATTGATCTCTTCGGTACGGATATCGGCATGTACCACCGTGCCCACATGGCGGAAGATCACCTTTCCCCGATGTGGAAGTTCCACAAACGAAGCTGCCTGCAGGCGGTAATCCTCTTTGTCAATCTCTCCCGAGTGGCAGGCATCTATCAGGATCAGTTTACGCTGCGGAGCAATGCCGTCGAGCATCTGTTCAAACTCTTCGTAGGCCAGCCCACTGTCGGCTGGCCGGGCAAAGTCCGTATCATACGTAGCCAGGAAATAGTCAAGGTTTGCATCCACAATACCGTGTCCGGCATAGAAAAGGATCACCACATCCTGTGGCCGCGCCGCGGAAAGAAAATCGCGCAGTCCGAGAAGCGACTCACGGGTCACCTCTTTATTGACCAGGCTACGGATGTGTGTACGCGCATAGACTCCCCCCTTTGCATCAAGTTTACCGAACAACTGTGCCATATCCTTTGCATCCTTTGCGGCATATTGCAGATCATATCGGCTGTCTGCATATTCAGAGGCACCCACAGCAATGACATACAGATCGGGATCGGGTAGCTTTGCCGTACACATCACCGTGAGAGACTCCTTGTAAGATTCCGCCCCACTCTCGTTGAGACAGGAGACATCGATCCGGTTGGTGCCCTCCAGCAGCGATACTTCCACATTCATCTCACGCTTCTCTCCGGCAGGCACATCCACCTCCAACCCCTCTGCAGACTGCCAGGGAACCCCATTGACCCAGAGACGCAACCGACGGATGGCAGACTTTTCGTCCTGCAGGCTCAAGGGTACGCGGAGCACCGGATCGGGTATATGCGCGGGGATGCGATCGCGATGGAGAATGTGTACAGTAGGTGTATGAAACTCAGGAGAGAGCATCTCTTCCGTCATTCCTGCCTTGCGAAGCCGCTTCTGCCAGGCACGATGATAGAGTTCTATGGTATGTTGAGAGGCATAGCCCAACCGTTGAAGCACGATATCGGGACGATTGAAATACAAGTCAAACTGGTCGAAGTTATATACATCATACCCCTTCAGGAAATGGATTCCCTCTACACTTCCGGCAGAAGCCTTGTAATAATGATCCGGTGTCACAGCTATATAATCCATGGTGTTGTCTATGGCGATCAGACGAAGGATCTCGGTAAAATCTTCGGCATTGCATACCTTCGTCGTACCATCTTTGGAGGTAGTAAAGACAAGGCGACCGTCGTGCGACGGTACAATAGAGGTCACCTCTGCGTGATGAAGCAGTATCTGCCGGAAACATTCTTTCTCCCCCACGCGCCACAATCCGATCTCTCCTCTTCCCGACCCCACAGCAATGATGCTATCGTTGATAAACGCACACCCACCCAACCGGTTGCCATAAAACGGGTCTTCCAGTTCCAAATCACTCTCCGTACGCAGGTCGTACAAATGCAGGCAACCGGCCTCGCCGACAATCAGGATACGCTCTCCCGACCGGTCACTTTGCACGGACATCACAGGCAATCCGGTCGATACGATCCTTCGTGCTTCAGCAGGTTTATTTACAGGAACAAGCAACACTTCCCCTGAATCAGCTCCTGTCACGACATACTTTCCACCGGGAAGTGCCAGCAGTGTGTTTATCAATCTGTACCTTCTTTTTTCGTAAAGTTCTTTCACCAGACTCAACGGTTCGGGCCCCTCAGCATCGCCCACAAACAATCCGCTGCAGGTTCCTGCCCACAGCTTACCACCGGCATGCGCCGCGCCAAAAACAGGAAATCCCTGCACCGGACGAGCCGACAACAAATTGCCACGAAAATCCCAGACAGTCACCTCACTGCCAAATCCGCCCAGTACCACCCGATCGCCTTCGATCACCCCCTCGCAATAATTTTTATAGCCGTATTTGAGATAATCGTCGCCGGTGTTCGGATCATTGATCAGTTTCTTCGCTTGCGGCATTCCCTTCTTCACAGGTGCCACGCGGTTGTTGATATATACGATGGAGGTATCCTGCATCAGTCGTTCCTGATGGGGTATGCGTGCGGTAAGCTGCAGCCTGCGCAGATCCCAGATCTGCGGATTGTTTTCCACAACGAGTAGCAAACTATCCGAGGCATCTGTAGCCGCATTGGAGATCAGAGGAAAATGGCCTTTGTAGTGCATCACCGGCTGGCGGGTAGCACGGTCGTACGCCTCGATCGTGCAGTCGCGCCGGATGTCAAATTCAAGACGTCCGTAACGGGTCAGAGGGTCGGGTATTTCGGAACGACGAATCACACCGACCTGACGGTTGGCGCGCCAGTCCATTACATAACAGGTGGCAGTCGGACGGGTATCTAAGAACTGTAACAGATACAGTTGTCTGGAATTATATGGGTTGAACACAGCTTTTCCCGTTCTCTTACGGGCATTGGGATAGGTGACCATCCCTACCTGACGACCCGAACGGACATCCCAGACAATCACCCGGCCGCCGATCTCGTGGGATGCCATATATCTGCCGTCTCTGCTGATATTAAATCCGGTAATCGGACTGTTGTGCCCAAACTGTATCACGGCCTGAACCTGTTGATCGAATCTTTCCTGAACAGACAGCAGAAAAGAGCCACCCAAAAGCCACAACAGAAGAATAGCTCGTCCCGGATACGTGTATTGTGTGTGCATGTAAGTAAGTATGTAATTATATTCCAGACGTATATGAGAGCAAATATACTAATTAATGTAAATTTTCTCATCAGATGATGCGTAAAAGTACACCGGAATCTGCATTCTTACTAAAAAACTGACCTTCAGCAAGGAAAAATAAAAAGATTTTGTAGCTTTGTGCAAGCTGTACGTTTCCCTGGTGTACTTTATTCTTATGTATATAGATTATGTATATAGAGATTATCGGCTACCGGACAGGAAATAGCCGGCAAACACAAAAAACAGACGACACATTATCCACAACACCTCATTTATGAAACATTTATCTCATCTTCTTGGAATAGTATGCATCGCCATCATCCTGCTGTTTCTATCCGTTACGGTCTGCGCGCAGATTCATGCCAGAGACAATTACATCCCGACCGACGCACACAAAATATATGGTGTGTCATTACCTTACAGCCAGACCATGCACAATTTCACCGGTCGCGACAAATAAACTCCGGACGGGCACATCCTGTTTACGCCTTTCGCTTTAGTTATGCATGAATTTATTTATAATCAATTACATATCCCTAAAATAGGTATCATATTTGTTACACATATTAGATAAATATGCATTCGTCATCTCACACTTCATCCACCCTTTTATCAGTGTACGGATAGCTCTATGCGGGTATACAATCACAATAGTTTACATACACAAACTCACAAAATCGTTAATTACTGTAAATTTTAAGTCATCAAAAAGGAAAATACGCGCCTTAACACCCTATCCCCTACCGTTTCCGGGCAAAAACAGCCTTTTTTTCATGCATTACACAGATTTTTGTAAATAAAAAAGATTTCACCTACAGGATCTCCGTCTACTTTTTCCTCCCTCAGGCGACCGTTTGAGATTTCCGTGGGATTCCGGTGGGATTCCCGCCGGATTCCCGTGAGAATCCCACGGGAATCTCATTTAATACCTTTTCCACCTATTTAACGCGCGCATCAGATATAGACATAGAGACAGATATAGAGACAGATACAATAACTCTCTCTGATCTCTCTCTTCTTTTTCGAAAAATTGACTTTTTGGATATGGATGACGATGTGACTAAATATAGTTGTATAAAAAAAAGAATTCGATTCAGAAAGCCTGAAAATACTTCCGGAAATGCTCCGTATCTGAAAAAGGGAAACAGGCTTTAAATTTGACGCAAGAGCGATTTTTATCATCAAATAAATACCCCTCTCCACTTTAGGTGAGAAAATCCCTTAAAAGGAATAAAAATAATATTTTAGACCATATTCAGCTTTGAAATGTGAACAAACTTCCAAATAGGATATTCTCCTGTATTCACACACCTTATTTATATAAATCGTATCCACAAACATTCCGGACGGGTTTTCAAGGAATGGAGTATATATATAAATATGTTAATTCATCATATAAAAAACAAGAAAAACATATACATATTCCATACACGATATACAATGAGGCCTGCATCAGTATGGTGACGCCGTTAAACAATCCGGGTGACGCTGTTAAACAACCCGGATGACGCTGTTAAACAACCCGGGTGACGCTGTTAAACAACCTGGGTGACGCTGTTAAACAACCCAGATGACGCCTTATGGTGCTACCCACCAGGACGGAGGAGTGATCTTGTACGGATCGGGATCGCCGTAGACGCAACGGATAGGATGCGCATAATTCTCCTTGTCCGGAGCCTCATCTCCGGGTATAGTGCCATAAACGATTCGCACAGCATGCGCACCAGAGTGTGAAACCTGCTGCTCTGTGGAGGTCCAGTAATACATTCCTTCTTCGGCCAGGTGACCTATATGCTCATAGTAAAGAGCCATTTCCTGTACTTCCGCCTGAGAAGGAAGCCTCCAGTTGCCTTTAGGATATTTACTTTCATAACCCTCTTCCATATAAGCAAGACAGCCTGTGGAAGGATCCCCGTCCGGAACATAGTAATAATTGTGTCGATCTACCAGTTTATACGGATAATTCGTTTTACCTTCACCCCGAAAAAGATGATTATTTCTCCAGTGGTACTCCAATCCCATCGCCTGTACCCAGGTCAGTCTGGTTGTTTCCGTCGATTCAAAATCGTACAATCCCACTATACGACCGGAAACCTGGAGCCTGTAATGTCCTTTTCCCTGCGGTCCTTCTTCGATAAGATGCCAGGTAGCCCCGTTGTCTATGGAATATTGCAACTGCACCTGCCTGAGATCCATCGGAAGCCAGGCATTGCCAAGAATATCGAGGGTACGTGTCACTTTACTGCTTTCCGGATAATTGCCGGCAGGAACAGTAGCCCTTTCGAAACAAACGTCCATGGCCCGGGCCGGATAATTGTTCAGAGGATCCGACATCGCTTCCCGCTCACTCCAGGCCCGTATCTTCAGTTCAGCCGGCACATTGCCCCATACGTATACCTCCCACGAATCCCCGTCACCGAGCATAAGCGTTCGTTTGTAATTGGTACTGACAAAGAAATTGCCATATTGAGTGATCTGTACATCTATGGAAAGCGTTCCGGCACGCAAAGTAACGACCGCTACCCGCGGATCATTCGTTGCACTGGCCTTCAGCTGGAAAGTCAGTGTTTCTTTGATGTTGCCCAGACCGGATGCCGGACTGAGCGTTATCCAGTCAGGGGTGATATTGTTGTTCTTATCCGGTTCGATAGAGGCTGTCCACCCGCCTGCATAATCGGTAAGTACCTTTATTTCATGGGTAGCGGCTGTACCAGGGTAGCTCAGCGACACATCGCTGACACCCAGCATATACTGATTGGTATAGACCACATGGTTGATGTCTCCCTCTTCGGCTACGGTAAGTTCATAACGGACATTCGCTGGTCCGGCATTATAGATAGTATTACACTGTGCAGCGTTGATGCTGGTACCACGAACGACGGTGACACCCGGCGCGTCTACGCCAAGGATATTGATACGATACCGGTGGTTGCGTAAGATAGGAAGTTTCCTGTCCGGATCGTCCGGGTCCATCAGGTCAATGCGATAGTATTGGTTTTCGTAGACCGTACCGGTAACAGGATCTGTATAGGTTCCGCCTACAAACACACAGAAAGTTCTTCCTGAATACGTTTTATACGGATCTATTTCACAAGGGAACATCCCCCCGATCAGACGATTGGCTGTGGTCGCTAAGCTTACTGATGCAGTTGTAGATACACTACTTCCTCTCAGAGAGGGTGCAGTGACTCTCTTCAGTGCGAAATCAAAATTATCCGGTTCGGGAATATGATATCCATAGGCAGATCCGCACATAAATCCGACATAGGTGAGTTCGAAATTCGGCAATCCCTGTGCGATATCGTTACTGTCCAGATTCAACCCGAAGTCGAGCCTTGCCACAACCCGTATCGGCTCCAACACTCCCAGGGAGGTATCTTTGGTAATCTGAACCGGATCTTTGTATGTGGCCCACATGGGCACGACACCGTTGGATCCAATTGACATAGACTGGTTGTTATGCCGGATAGCTTGCGCTACCTCTTCACGGGTACTGCCGATCTTCAATGTACCGGAATGGAAAGGACTCAGGACAAGGTTTTCAGCATTGAAGATAAAATCAAATGTATACTTCTCATTTCCGGCACTCTTAGCCAGCCTGACCTTGAAAGAGCCTGACCCTTTGTTATCCGAAAGGTCAAAACTACCTCGGTGGTAGGCAACCCTCTCTATGTTATCGGCACCGACCTTATAGACAATCACATCCACCCGACTGACTACCTTCTGTTGTTCTTCGCTCTCGAGCCGGGTAGTCACAGTAGATACACCGGGGATTTTATAAGCAATCGTGAATTCTATCTCATCGCCCAGATCGGTGCCTCCGCCAGCGAACAGATCTTCCCGGATGCAACTGTTTGCGATCAACACTCCCAGAGAAAAAAGGAGATAAATACAATATGTAAATAGATTTTTCATCTTCAATGATATTCTGGTTTCAAAAAGAGATCTGTCTGTTCCGTTGCCCCAAACCTCAGTCCTGCTACATTCCTGCTTTATACACAGTGATCACGTTGGTCAGATTGCCCGAGGTGATATGGATATAGCCGGTATCAATGACAAATATATCCGATACGGCCTCTATGGTCATATTCTGGGGGATGCCAGTCTCAGGAGCCTCATCCATAGATATGGTGAAGAACGTGGGTTTGTTACTGGTGATCTCATCGTCTTTGTAAGACAACTCATACGACCATCCTTCGGGGTGTGTCGTATGCACGGTCACCTGCTGAACTCCCCCATTCTTTTCAAACTGCAGGTAAGTGGAACTGATATCCAGCCGGTAATTGCCCCATTGCGCCTCCTCTTCGTGAAGTTGCCAGGGGACGATCGAATATCCGATCCCATACGGTTGCGAACGGAAGGCCTGATCAGGCTCCGGAAAGCCCAGATTGATGATATTTGTGACTTTGACCTCATACAGATGGTTGCGCAACAGGGGAAGATATTCCTCCACACTGCCTCTCTCCTGTGTGAAATCTACCCGGTAGTACCAGGTAGAGTCTGTCAATGCGCGTGTCACCG
>DALZBD010000143.1:0-8519 GCA_031977515.1 Bacteroides sp.
TTTTCTACTACAACAGACCACATCAAAAGCCTGAATGCTCTTTGGTTTAGTTTCCATAGGTAACTTATTTGAAGTCAGAAAAGAGTTCTGGGCTCTCCATATTTGCAATGAAAAGGGCAGAAGCAGACAAAAGAAGATGGAACCAACGGACAACGTCGGCTAAAATCGGACCAGTTATTTTATACTGTGGTGGAAAGCAGAAAAATGAAAGGTGTCGGGGCAGGAAGGAAGAGGATATTTGCCCGTGCAATTATCCTCTTTGGTATTTATCGGGCAGAAGACAGGCGGTTGGCCAGTAAGGACAACTCGGGAATAACGATCTCTTTACGGTGCAGTGTAAGGAGGTTGTCATCCTGTAAAGCATTCAACGCTTTGGAGACATTCAGACGTGTATCGTCCAGATAACGTGCCAGATCTTCCATCTTTACTTTCATTGATTTCTGCCCGGAGAGTTTTTCCGAGTGTGTAAGAATGAAGTGTATGATCTTTCCTTCCACTTGGGTAGGAGCTTCTGCCCACAACCGTTTGTGCAGCATCTGCGCACGGCTGCTTACGATATTCATAAAGTTGATCCGGAATATTTCATAATTGAAAAGTTCCGCAAGCAGGAACGGTTTGGCTATACTCACTGTATGTACCTCTGTGAGGGCAGTATATGTGGAGTTGTAGTGGGTGCTGATCCCAAACAGTGAATAAGGTTCAATGACATAAGGAGGCTGAATGAGTTCGTTAAAGGTCAAATCCTGTTTTTCTGTGACAGACAAAGCAGACAGGTCTCCTTTCAGGAGAAAAATCAATTGATCACAAACGGTATTATTGCGTACAATCACGGTACCTGGTTTATGTTTCGTAAAGTCTAGCTTTACCTTTCCAATGATGTGGGTAAAGTCTTCGTGGCTGAGGCCTTGGAATAGGGGGAGCTGTAACAAGGTTTCGTACATGGTGTCCATATGTTTAATTCTTCTAGTTTAAGAACAAATGTAGGCATAATTGGTTTTTACTGAATTAAAAAAAACTCACTTTTTATTTTTTTTATTATTTCTTAATTCTGAAAACCCTTTCAAGTAGTAAAGTTATTGATAATTGCATAAAATATGGTTATATTTGCATAAAAAAGGAGACGTGATGTTTGCAGCTTTTAACTTTCAGGAAATGATCAGCGCTTTCATAGTGCTTTTTGCCGTCATAGATATCATCGGATCTATTCCCATTATCATCAATCTGAAAGAACGCGGAAAGCCTGTGGATGCCAACAAAGCCACAGTGATCTCGTTTGCTTTGCTGATCGGTTTCTTTTATGCAGGGGATATGATGCTGAGGCTCTTTCATGTAGATATTGAGTCATTTGCTGTGGCAGGTGCATTTGTCATTTTCCTGATGTCTCTGGAAATGATCCTGGATGTGGAGATTTTTAAGAATCAGGGACCTATTAAAGAGGCTACCCTGGTGCCCCTCGTTTTTCCCCTGATTGCCGGTGCCGGTGCTTTCACTACGTTGCTTTCTCTTCGCGCGGAATATGCCACCGTGAATATTCTTCTTGCATTGATCCTGAATATGGTCTGGGTATATATCGTTGTGCGTATGACCTCACGTATCGAACGCCTTCTGGGAAAAGGAGGTATATACATGATCCGGAAATTCTTCGGTGTGATCTTATTGGCGATAGCCGTCCGGCTGTTTATGGCCAATATTACTTTGCTGATTGAAGCATTGTAATCCGCTTTCACTGCACTCATCTTTTGAATTCCTTCTTGCAAACAGAAGAAATCTTGTTGTTTGCCGGAGTTTTCTACCCCAAACGGAGTAAATAAATACCATACTTATGGGATTGGGCAGGCACGTCAGTATAGCGACCTTTGCTGAAATAACTTTTGCCAGAGTGAAGCGTATGTATTTCGACAGGATCTCAGGGGCAGAAGAATAAAATCTTTGTATGGCAACAATCATTCTGGCAGACAATCAGGATATAACTTCTCTCGGAATACGTTATATATGCAGGTCTTTAGAGCCTGTTCCGGATATACGGGACGTGTCGGATCCGGGCGAACTGATCCGAATGTTAACTCTTTTCCCGGAAGCTATTGTGGTACTGGATTATTCATTGTTTGATCTTTCCGGTGAGGAGGAGTTATTCTCTCTCTCGGAACAGTATCGGGATGTCTGGTGGTTGCTTCTGGGGCATTTACCGGCAGAGGATATCATGAAGCGTATGTGGCTCGAAAGTAAGAGGTGGAGTATTCTGTGGAAAGGCTGTTCCGCAGATGAGTTGATACATGCGTTTAAAGAGATCTCTACCGGCAGGCGGTACCTTTCTCCATACATGGAGTCTCTGCTGCGGCTATCTGAAGAGGGAAAGGAAAAGAGGCAGACGCAATTGCTTACGGATACGGAACTACAGATTCTATATGCTTTTATTCAGGGAAAAAGTAACCGGCAGGTGGCACAGGAAAGAAAGTCAAGCATTCATACCATATATACTCACAGGAAAAATATTTTTCGTAAACTAAAAGTCAGAAATATACAGGAGGCAGTACGATATGCCATACAACATGATCTTATTGATACTATAGAATATTATATCTGAAAGGAAGTATCAGGCGAGTATTATATCCGGCTTGTAGAAGTTTCAGACTCTTCTTCCTGAGGACATATTGTTTCCGGTCCTTTTTTCTCCTTTTCATTATTGTCCCCTTCTTCACTTTCTTCTCCTTCGTCATCTTCATCTTCTTCATCTTCATCTTCATCTTCATCGGTGAAGTAGACTGGTTTTTGCGGACCGTAATTACGGAACAGCCAGGCCAGTACAGTGCCCGACACTGCCCCGCTCAGATGTCCTTCCCAGGAGGTGGTTGCTTTTGCAAAGAACGGAAACATATTCCAGATCAAACCTCCGTATAAGAACGTGACAAGCAAAGAAATTGCGATCAGGGGAACGTGTTTCCTGATGAGACCGCTGAAGAATAGAAAAAAAGCCAGGCCATAAATAATTCCACTGGCGCCTACATGCCATCCCGGCTTACCTATCAGGAACGTCATTATACCGCAACAGATCCAGATCAGAAAAAATATATAAGGTGAGATTTCCCGGTAAAAATAGAACAGGCACCAGGATAAGAAAAAAAACGGCAATGAGTTTGCCACCAGATGCCTGAATCCGCTGTGCACAAAAGGATGAGCGAAAATACCAAACACTCCTTTTTTATGTAATGGATATACCCCCAATCGTGTAAAGTCCCAGTCCAGCCCAACTTCCAGGATCTTGAGCGCATACATGATGAAAAGTATGAACAAAGGAATGGTCATCGCAACAAAGATACGCTGTATCTCCTGCTTCATATTTCTTTTTTATATTATTCTGGTGCAATTCTACGAATATTTACAGAAAAACGAAAAATAAAGTAGCTTTTTATTTCTATTTTTCACGTTAATTCGTATTTTTGGGCATCGCTGTATGTAACAATTAGTGATAACCGCATTAATTAACCTTTAATTGTAACACAACTATGAGTTATTTACGATTTGACAAGACCCTGATGGTCAACCTCGAGGAATCTTTACCACGGGAAATTCTGAGGACCAACCAATCAGGGGCTTATCATAGTACGACTATTGTAGATTGTAACACACGCAAATATCACGGCTTGTTGGTGATCCCGGTTCCCAATCTCGACGATGAGAACCATGTGCTACTCTCTTCGCTGGACGAAACAGTAGTTCAACATGGTGCAGAGTTCAACCTGGGTTTGCACAAATACCAGGGCAACCACTTCAGTCCCAACGGACACAAGTACATCCGGGAATTCGATTGCGAGAAGATCCCTGTGACTACCTATAGGGTAGGAGGGGTGATCCTGAGCAAAGAGAAGATATTTGTGCACCATGAAAACCGGATCCTGATCCGTTATACCCTGTTGGATGCCCATTCTCCCACCAAACTACGTTTCCGTCCTTTCCTTGCTTTCCGGAGCGTCAGGGAGTATACGCATGAAAACATGCAGGCCAGCCGGGAATACCAGGAGGTAGAGAATGGAATCAAGACCTGCATGTATCCCGGTTATCCCGAGTTGGTAATGCAGCTCAACAAGAAGAACGAATTTCATTTCGTTCCCGATTGGTATCGTGGTATTGAATATCCCAAAGAACAGGAAAGAGGGTATGACTTCAATGAAGACCTGTATGTTCCCGGTTATTTTGAGGTAGATATCAAAAAAGGAGAAAGTATTGTCTTCTCTGCCGGTATCTCTGCCATCGCTCCCCGCCGTCTGAAGCAACTTTTCGAAGTAGAAGTTGCCGATCGTACCCCTCGTGACAGCTTTTTCCATTGTTTGAAGAATTCCGCTCATCAGTTTCACAACCTGCAGGAGGGAGAACATTATGTGATAGCCGGTTATCCCTGGTTCAAATGCCGTGCCCGTGATATGTTTATCTCTCTTCCGGGACTGACGCTGGCAGTAGACGAAGTTCATGAGTTTGAAAGCGCTATGGAAACTGCCCAAAAAGCGATCCGTAACTTTATAAACGGTGAGCCGAGAGACTACAGGATCTACGAAATGGAACATCCCGACGTCCTGTTGTGGGCAGTATGGGCGTTGCAGCAATATGCCAAAGATACCTCCCGCGAACAGTGTCGTACCAGATACGGTGCCCTGCTGGAAGAAATTATAGAGTATATCCGTCAGCGCAAACACGACAACCTGTTCCTTCATGAAAACGGACTGTTGTACGCCAACGGAAAAGACAAGGCCATTACCTGGATGAACTCTACGGTAGATGGCCGGCCCGTAATTCCAAGAAGCGGATATATCGTAGAATTCAATGCTTTGTGGTACAACGCCCTGAAGTTTGTCGCGGATCTGTCCCGTGAAGGAGGAAACGCCATCTTGGCAGATGCGCTGGACGAGCAGGCAGAGCTGACCGGCAAATCCTTTGTAGAGGTATTCCGCAACGAATACGGCTATCTGCTCGATTATGTGGATGGCTATATGATGGACTGGAGCGTACGACCCAATATGATCTTTACAGTGGCTTTCGACTATTCGCCGCTGGATCGTATGCAGAAAAAACAGGTTCTTGATATTGTCACCAAAGAACTTCTGACTCCGAAGGGATTGCGTACCCTGAGCCCCAAAAGCGGCGGGTACAATCCGAATTATGTAGGACCGCAAATACAGCGCGACTATGCATACCATCAGGGCACGGCATGGCCCTGGCTGATGGGATTCTATATGGAGGCCTACCTGCGTATCTATAAAATGAGTGGTATCTCATTCGTAGAGCGCTACCTGATTGGTTTTGAAGATGAGATGACCAGCCATTGTGTAGGGTCGTTGCCCGAGTTGTTCGACGGCAACCCACCTTTCAAGGGAAGAGGTGCCATCTCCTTCGCCATGAATGTGGCCGAGATATTGCGTATTCTCAAGCTGTTGTCTAAGTATAATTTCTAAAGAAGAGGAGGAACAAATATGAAAGTATTAATGTTTGGATGGGAGTTCCCTCCTCATATCTTAGGAGGTTTAGGTACTGCCAGCTACGGACTCACCAAAGGGATGTCCGAACAACCTGATATGGAGATCACTTTCTGTATCCCCAAACCCTGGGGAGATGAAGACCAGAGTTTTCTGCGTATCATCGGAATGAATAGTACCCCGGTTGTCTGGAGAGACGTGAACTGGGACTATGTAAAAGGCCGTGTAGGCTCCTATATGGATCCACAGCTCTATTATGACCTGCGGGATCATATCTATGCCGATTTCAATTATCTGTATACAAACGATCTGGGATGTATAGAATTCTCCGGGAAATATCCGGATAACCTGCACGAAGAGATCAACAACTATTCGATCGTTGCCGGGGTAGTAGCCCGTCAGCAACAATTTGAGATCATTCACTCGCACGACTGGCTCACTTATCCGGCCGGTATCCATGCCAAACAGATATCCGGAAAACCACTGGTGATCCATGTGCATGCCACAGACTTCGACCGCAGCCGTGGAAATGTCAATCCTACGGTATACGCCATCGAGAAAAATGGTATGGATCATGCAGACCATATCATGTGTGTGAGCGAACTCACTCGTCAGACCGTTATTCATAAATACTTCCAGGACCCACGCAAAGTATCTACCGTACACAACGCTGTGTCGCCTTTGCCACAAGAGATCATGGATATTGTGCCTCAGAAAAAGCCAATGGAGAAAGTCGTGACTTTCCTGGGACGTATTACCATGCAGAAGGGACCCGAGTATTTTGTGGAAGCCGCGGCTCTGGCTCTGAAACGTACGAAGAATGTGAGGTTCGTCATGGCCGGCAGCGGAGACATGATGGATCAGATGATCCGGCTGGCAGCCGAAAGAGGCATTGCCGATCGTTTCCATTTTCCGGGCTTCATGAAGGGCAGGCAGGTGTATGAGGTGTTGAAGGCCAGTGATGTGTACATCATGCCTTCCGTGTCCGAGCCTTTCGGTATTTCTCCGCTTGAGGCGATGCAATGCAGTGTACCCACTATCATTTCCAAACAATCGGGGTGTGCCGAAATTCTCGATAAATGTATCAAAACAGACTATTGGGATATACAGGCTATGGCAGATGCCATTTACTCGATTTGTACCTATCCCGCGCTCTATGATTATCTGAGAGACGAAGGAAAAGCAGAGGTCGATGCGATCACCTGGGAGAATGTCGGTTATAAGGTACGCGGTATCTACGACGAAGTTATCAACAATTACAGAAAATAAAAAATAATATAGATATGAGAACAATCTGTCTTTATTTTGAGATACATCAGATTATACACCTGAAACGTTATCGCTTTTTCGATATCGGCCTGGATCATTACTACTACGATGATTATGCGAATGAAAACAGCATCAATGAAGTTGCGGAGCGCTCCTACGTACCTGCATTGAATGCGCTGATCGATATGGCAAAGAGTTCGAATGGTTATTTCAAAGTAGCTCTTTCCATTTCCGGAGTAGCTCTCGAACAGTTGGAAATCCATGCTCCGGTAGTGGTGGATCTACTGCACCAGCTCAACGATACAGGATGCTGCGAATTTCTTGCAGAGCCTTATTCCCATGGCCTCTCTTCCCTGGCCAATGAAGATTGTTTCCGCGAAGAAGTAATGCGTCAGAGTGAAAAGATGAAACAGATGTTTGGAAAGGCGCCGAAAGTATTTCGCAACTCCAGTTTGATCTATTCCGATGACATCGGATCACAGGTTGCTGCCATGGGATTCAAGGGTATGCTTACCGAAGGAGCCAAAGCTGTCCTGGGTTGGAAGAGTCCGCATTATGTATACCATTGCAATCAGGCGCCTAACCTCAAACTCTTGTTGCGTGACTATAAATTCTCGGATGACATCAGTCTGCGTTTCTCCAACTCGGATTGGAATGAATATCCGTTGTTTGCAGATACGTATATGAACTGGATCGACTCTTTGCCTCAGGAGGAGCAGGTGATCAATATCTTTATGGAACTGTGTGCCTTGGGTATTTTCCAACCGCTTTCTTCCAATATACTTGAATTCTTGAAAGCTTTGCCTGCCTGTGCCAAAGAACGTGGTATTACATTCTCAACACCTACAGAGATCGTAACCAAACTGAAATCGGTATCTCAGGTGGATGTGGCTTATCCGCTATCCTGGGTAGACGAAGAGAGAGATACCAGTTGCTGGCTGGGTAATGTGATGCAGAGAGAGGCATTCAACAAATTATATAGTATTGCCGAGCGCGTGCTGTTGTGCAACGACCGCCGCATCAAGCAGGACTGGGATTATCTGCAAGCGAGTAACAACTTCCGCTTTATGACTACCAAACAGTCGAGCGTGAATTTCAACCGTGGCATTTACGACTCTCCCTACGATGCGTTTACCAACTATATGAATATTCTGGGAGACTTCATTCAGCGTGTGAATGCCCTGTATCCGGAAGATATAGACAATGAAGAGTTAAACTCTTTGCTGACGACTATCAAGAATCAGGATCACGAGATTGCCGAACTGAACAAGAAGATGGATAAGCTACAGGCGAAAATAATGGAGAAAGAAAAGAAAGCCGCTGCTGCTCCTGCTGCTAAAAAGACGGAAGAGAAGGCAGCGAAGCCTGCAACAAAAACTGCGGCGAAATCTGCAGCAAAAGCCCCGGCTAAGAAAACGGCTCCTAAGAAAAGCAGTAAATAAATAGAATCATTTATAAATGAATTTCAGACAAGACAAGAATAGTTATCCTTGTCTTGTCTTTTTTTATAAGATTTGTTAGGAAAGATGTCCAAATACGTATCGGGCTTTGTCTGTCGGGGCAATTGGCACTCCGGTATGTTACTCTTCTATCGAGATATTTACTGCCTGCTTTACTGTTTAAATTTACCGAGGTTGCTTTTTATTCCTTTCCTGGTATATACTGAGTCAGTCTTCTGCCTGTTCCTGTGGTTCATAAACCCGTATAAAGTAGCAGTATGAGCCACTGGATTATTGAAAGAGATATTTGTATATCAAAAAAGGCCGGGAACTCCGGCCTTTTTTG
>DALZBD010000144.1:0-8459 GCA_031977515.1 Bacteroides sp.
CCCCGGAGGGGCAGTACTGATAGTGGACAGTACTGCCCCTCCGGGGCGCAACGTTTTGTGCAATCGGGTAGACCCAGGGTGGCGTTCCGCTCCGTTTCCCTACGCTCACTCTGCCCTGGGCTATGATATACTGCCCCTCCGGGGCGTAAGTCGGTGGGATCAGGCGAGGTCAGTGGGATCAGTATAGGCCAGTTTGACACGTTGACCAGTAATACCAGAGATCATCACCCAAAGCCGTCCCCCAGACCAAACGCAGCCGGCGCCATCCGCAACACGCCTGGGACAGGCGTACAGTCGCCTTTGGTCTGAGAGCGTCAGCGGAGTGCAGATACACATCGCAGAGGAGCAAAATCTGTCTGAGCGAAGCGAGTTTATTTTGCTCCGCGATGTGTATCAAGCGGAGTAGCGGAAAGACCTGGGCGCCGCTTTTCTTTGGTTCGTTTCTTTGGCGGGACAAAGAAATGAACACATCACCAGATATGGACTCTCTCCTCCACCGGCAGGTACAAAGGATCTTCCGGTGTAATATCAAACGCCTCGTACCAGGCCGGGATATGTGGCAGGATGCCATCCACCCTCCAGCGTCCCAGCGAGTGCGGGTCCGAGGTGGTGCGTCTCAGCACCTCTTCGTCGCGGATATTCCCTGCCCATACGTTGGCATACGCCAGGAAGAAGCGTTGTTCCGGGGTGAATCCCTCTTTTTCGGGCAATTCGTTGTCCTTAGTAGCCTCTTTAAACGCCTGGAAAGACACCTGCAGGCCACCGTAGTCGGCGATATTCTCCCCGAGGGTAAAGCGTCCGTTGGCATGTACACCCGGAGCCACCTCGATGTTGTTGAAGAATTCCGCCATCACGGTAGCACGTTCTTCAAACTTCTTTCCATCCTCTTCCGTCCACCAGTCTTTCAGGTTCCCTTCCTTGTCGTACTGCCGTCCCTGGTCGTCGAAGCCGTGGGTCATCTCGTGACCGATCACCACCCCGATAGCCCCGTAGTTGAACGCATCGTCGGCCTCCATATCGAAGAAAGGATATTGCAGGATACCCGCCGGGAAGCAGATCTCGTTGGTAGTGGGGTTGTAATACGCATTCACGGTCTGCGGGGTCATAAACCACTCGTCGCGGTCTACCGGTTTTCCGGCCTTGGCTATCATCTCGTCGTATCCCCAGTTGCGGGCACGCCGTACATTGTCCCAGTAGGAATCGTCCTTTATTTCGAGCGACGAATAGTCTTTCCATGTATCCGGATAGCCTATCTTCACATGGAACGTCGACAGTTTTTCCTGTGCTTTCTCTTTCGTATCACGGCTCATCCAGTCGAGGTCGTCGATGCGCTGTCCCAGGGCTTTCTGCAGGTTGGCCACCAGGTGCTCCATGCGCTCTTTCGCGGCAGCGGGGAAGTATCTCTCCACGTACATCTGCCCTACGGCCTCTCCCAGCGAACGGTCTACGGTAGATACCGCGCGCTTCCAGCGGGGCTGCATCTCCTGTTTTCCCGACAACGTCTTGTCGTAGAATTCGAAGTTCTGCGCCAGCAGGTCATCGCTCAGGTAAGCGGGGGTACCATCGATCACCCCCCATTGCAGGTAGTAGATCTGATTGGCCAGCGGCTCTGTACGGATCACGTCGGCCACCTCCTGCATGGCAGCGGGCTGACCGATATTGATCTCTTTCAGTCCAGCCAACCCGGCTTCATTTAGATAGGCATCCCAATCGAACCCGCCAAAGTTTTGCTTCAGTGTGGCCAGATCCACCTTATTATAATTGGCATACGGATCACGCAGTTCCACACGCGTACGGGACTTCTTTGCCAGGCGTGTCTCGATCGCCATCACTGCCTTCACGGCTTTCGCAGCTTCCTCTTTCGTGAATCCGGCCAGTTGGAACATCTTTCCGACGTGCTCCTGATAGGCATCGCGGATACGCCGGGTAGCATCGTCATTTTGCAGGTAATAGTCGCGCTCTCCCATTCCCAGACCGCCCTGATAGGTATGCACGATGTTCTGCGTGCTGTTCATATCGTCGGCTCCCACATAGAGGTAGAAATAGGGATAGAGTCCGTCGCGCTGCATCTGTGCGATCTGCGGATAGATCTCCGCGGTGCTCTGTATCGCTGCCAGCCTATCGAGCTGTGCGCGGATAGGTTGTGCCCCCTGTGCGTTGAGCGTGGCACTGTCCATCGCCATGCGGTACAGATCCCCGATCTTTTGAGGGATACTGCCGGGTGCGTGTTGTTCACTACCCAGCTCTTCGATCAGTTGCTGAAGTTGTTCGCGGTTGTTCTCCGCCAGCATATCAAACGATCCGAAGCGTGCATACTCGTCGGTGAGCGGGTGGTTCTTTATCCAGCCACCACAGGCGTAATCATAAAAGCTGACACCCGGAGCCACCGAAGTGTCGAGGTTTTCCAGCCGGATGCCCGCCGTCAGCGGTGTCTCCGGTTTGTTGCTACAAGCGGTGGCCATAGCACCTACCGCGAGAAAAGTTACAGATTTGATCCATTTCATATTTTTCCTGTTTATTCCGTCAAGCTAAAAAGCTATTTAAAACTGTTTTCTGCTATAGACATATTTTTTTAGACAGAAGAACAAAAGAACATATTTTTTGTAGCTTATGCAAAGCCAGAATTTCTTTTATGTGCTTTTGTTCTTCTGTCTAAAAAATAGTATCCACTATATTATTATAATGCCATTTCAATCATACACCCTCAGACCGTCTGTTCTTTCGCTTCCTCCAGCTCCAGCGATGCCTCTTCCCACTCCTCAACAAGACGGTCCAGCTGCTGTTTCAGCTTCTGGTGCCGTTCGAAAAGCGACATATCCGCTGCCCCTTCCGGAGTAGCCATTTGTGCCTCCAGGATAGCGATGGCAGCCTCGGTCTGTTCGATGCCTGCTTCGCAATCGGCCACGGCCTTCTCCAGTTTCCGGAGTTTCTTCTGCAACTCCTTCTGCGCTTCATACGAAAGTTTGCCTGCAGAGGCCTTTGCCTCCTCCGCAGCCCCATTGCCCCCTGCAGCAGCCGCTGTCGGGGATTTGTGCAACTCATTGAGGTTGTCGATCTGCTTTTTCTGAAGGAAGTCGTAGATACCACCGAGGTGCTCGCGTACCTGACCGTCGCCAAACTCATATACCTTATCCACCAGTCCGTCGAGGAAGTCACGGTCGTGGCTCACCACGATCGCCGTCCCGTCGAACGCACGGATCGCATCTTTCAATACATCCTTCGAGCGCATATCCAGGTGGTTGGTCGGCTCATCGAGGATCAATAGGTTCACCGGTTCGAGCAGCAGCCGGATCATGGCCAGGCGGCTACGTTCTCCACCGGAGAGCACCTTCACCTTCTTGTCCGAGGCTTCCCCGCCAAACATAAACGCTCCCAGTATGTCGCGTATCTTCGTGCGGATATCCCCTGTGGCCACCCGGTCGATGGTGTCGAACACCGTCAGGCTCTCATCCAGGAGTTGCGCCTGGTTCTGTGCGAAGTAGCCGATCTTCACGTTGTGACCCAGCGTCAATTTGCCGCTGTGGTCTATCTCCTGCATGATGCACTTGACCAGGGTCGACTTTCCGGCACCGTTCTTACCCACGAAAGCGATCTTCTCTCCGCGGTGGATGGTGAGGTCTACCCCCTGAAACACCACATGGTCTCCGTAGGTCTTGCCTACCCCGTCGCAGATCACCGGATAGCTGCCGCTGCGCGGGGCAGGCGGGAATTTCAGGCGCAGGGCGCTATTGTCTTCCTCGTCCACCTCCAGGCGTTCGATCTTCTCCAGTTGCTTGATGCGACTCTGCACCTGTACAGCTTTCGTGGCTTTGTAGCGGAATCGTTCGATAAAGTCTTCCGTGTCCTGTATCTGCTTCTGTTGGTTTTCGTAGGCACGCTGCTGTTGTTCGCGACGCTCCTTGCGCAGTTCCACATAGTCGTCGTACTTCACCTTGTAGTCGTAGATGCGTCCGCAGGAGATCTCTATCGTGCGGTTGGTCACATTATTGATAAAGGCACGGTCGTGACTCACCAGCACCACGGCATTGGCACGGGTGGCCAGGAAATTCTCGAGCCACTGGATACTTTCGATATCGAGGTGGTTGGTAGGCTCATCGAGCAGCAATACATCGGGATTGCGCAGCAGCAGCTTGGCCAGCTCGATACGCATGCGCCAGCCACCGCTGAACTCGCGCGTGGGCCGATGGAAGTCTTCCCGCACAAATCCGAGACCCATCAGCGTACGCTCCATCTCGGCGTGGAAATTGGTACCTCCCATCATCAGGAAGCGGTCGTTTTCGTGGGTAAAGCGGTCGATGAGTTTCTGGTACGATTCGCTTTCGTAGTCGGTACGCTCGGCCAGCTCCACATTCATCTTCTCAAGCGAGGCCTGTAGTTCAAAAATATGTTCAAAGGCGAGTTGGGCCTCTTCGATCACCGTCCGATGGTCGGACAGGATCATCACCTGAGGCAGATAGCCGATACTCACCTCCCGCGGCACAGATACCACCCCGCTGGTGGGACTCTGCATACCGGCGATGATCTTGAGCATGGTAGACTTACCCGCTCCGTTCTTGCCCACCAGGGCAATGCGGTCTTTGGGGTTGATCACGTACGACACCTCGCGAAACAGCGGTGTGGCGTTGAACTCGACTTTCAGTTGTTCTATGGAGATCACGTTTTCTCTTCTTTTCTATGGGTTTCTATACAGTAAGCACTCTCTCCTCTACGACCCTATCTCCGTCAGTAAGCGGATGTGCCAGGATTCAGAGCGAATACCCTGCAAAGGTAGTAAGATTTATTTTAGAGCCTGCTCAAAAGTTACACAGAAAATTCATTATAAGATACTTTGACTGCGTCGATCTTCATTTCGTGTTTTCTTCCGGAATCTTTTTGTTTGTTTCTCATACTTGCACCTCACCTATCTCCGGCAATGAGATCACTGATTCTCTTCCGCACTGGCAGGACACCATGCAGCCAGCAGGGACGAGCATACATATCACCGGCCTTTGCACCGGACTATCTACCTTTATAAAGAATATCCCGGTCTTCTTTTTTTCTCAGTTCCACCTTCTCAAAACTCTTGTCAGGATGTACGTAATAGGCCAGCGGTATCCCTTTCACAGTATAGAGAGCCATGACCTCATCCAGTTTGTCTGCAGCATACAGGCATCGCCAGGGGATTTCATGCTCCTGCAAGAGTTCCGCCCATTTTTCGAGCCTCCCGGCCTCGTCGATGGAGATGTAGGTAATGGTAAGGCTATCCTGCAGGTCGTTGTGAATTTCCTTCAACAGCGGAATGAGCTGGTGACAGGGGGCACACCAGGAGGCAGTAAATACAATCAGGTGGTATGTGTCGGAATTCAGGATCACATCTTCCGGTTGCCGGGTATCTATTCGGGGCAGCTGGATATTGGAAAAGACAGTGACATTTATATAATCCTGTATCAGACGACCGTAGTAAGAGTTTTTTTGCCCGGAAGAAAAGTGAGAAAAGACCTCACGAAGATCCTCTTTGGTTTTGTATTTATTCAGAGTGGAATACAACGCAGCCATCCAGATGTGGGAATTCTCATATTGTTTTACCAGGGAGATGTATTTTTCCAGACTTTCTTCGTAGGTACTTTCCCGGAAGAATCCAAACAGGCTGTGTAGGCTGGTCAGGCTTGCCTGAAATTCCGGATCAGAGGTCTTCACGACATAATAGTCATAGATCACATCCCTGTTGTTCATATAAGAGACTTTTTTCTGTGTCTTTGTCCGGAAGTAATGTAGTTCGTAGTGGGATTCTCCGGGTGAGATAGAAAACTGCATGGTTGAGAGGGTATCCTGCCCTGCCACATCAGAAAGAACAAACTGATGGACCAGCGTATCCACCGAAGGAACCACGAGAGACATATTTACATGACGTTCGTAGATACTGTCAGGCACGTGAAACTCCCAGGTGGTCGGGGTTTTCCGGTCTCCCCGAATGATTTCGCTCGTCAGGCCGGAGACCGCTACTCTAAGATCCAGTTCTTCATATTCTTTCCCCTGGATGGAAACACGAAACAGATTATCTGTTGCCCGGACAGCGTGAAGGGAAATAAAAAATACAGTAAATAACAGAAAGATTCTCATGAAACAGGGTATTTTTAATTATATACAGTCTTTTTGCAAAATGGAAGGGAGATTTCTCTACCTTACCATAAAGGTAGAACATTCCGTTCTTATTTCAAAATAGACAGCTTGTAAAATCACATTTAACGTTGTACACAAGCGCAGGCAGTAGTGCCCGACACAGAGTTATATAGGATATAAATGACAAAAAGTCTACCTTTCCCGGTTTTTTCTGCACCTGTATCCCGGGAAGATCCCTTACCTTCGCACAGGAAGACAGATATTTTCTTTAGACAAAAGAACATAAGAGACATATTTTTAGTCTATGATATATTTGCAGGGACTGAATTTAGTTGAATTCTTATGTTCTTTTGTGCTTATGTCTAAAAAGATTTCGGACAAAAGAACAGAGATCCGGTATGCAGCTCATGCGTAAAATCCGGACTTTTTTATATTCTTTTGTGCTTCTGTGCTTCTGTCTGAAAAAAACAGTTTTCTTTGTACCTTGAATATACCTGTATACTATGCACACAAAACGAACACGCCTGTGGCTGTGGTTGGGAATGCTGTCGTTGCTTTCCCTTCCGGCACACGCTTCCGCCACTCTCTTTCATCAACTGACCGAAACCAACGGCCTGAGCAGCCGGATGTGCTTCTCGGTGCGTCAGGACCAGCTGGGATACGTATGGATCTCTACCAAGCTGGGGGTGGACCGGTTCGACGGCAGGACATTCACGCACTATCCGTTGCCGGAGAAACGGGACGAGGGCTACGACCCGATCGGGGTCAACTACCTGCGGCAGGGACCCGATGGCAGTCTGTGGGTCTTTACCGAATCGGGACTGTTGTTTCGCTACGACCCCGCCAGGGATCGCTTCGAGAGCCTCTACTCCGTGCGTGATTACTTCAACAACCCTTCCGTGCTGCTTTACGACCTGATGTTTGAGACCGATACCCGGGTGTGGCTGGCTACTTCGCGCGGAGTACTGGTGTGGGATATGCACGCTGCCGGGGCACAGCTGCTACCCGGCAGCGAAAGCCTGGCGGTGAACCACATGGCCCGCTATGAGGACCTCTACTACTTCTCCACACATACGGGTCTGTATGTCTTCGAAAGCCGGGAGGACGAGGGGTTGCGCCTGCTCTCACACCACCTGCCGGGCAAGGTGGTGCTGGTCACCTGGCCGGATACGGCACACGGGCAACTGATCATCGGCACACTGGACTGCGGGCTCTACCGGGGCCAGCCGGGCAGGGAGAGTTCTGTGAGTCGCCTGTCTCTCGACATCGAGGCTCCCGTACGTGCCATCGTGCCGCACGGAGAAGGTGCGATCGCTGTGGGGGTGGACCTGGAAGGAGTGTATATCCTGGACAGTGAGACACTGGAGAGGCGCGACCACTATACCTACAACGAAAACAACACGGCGGGTATCTGCTCCAACAACGTGCGCGGGTTGTTTGTGGATCGGGAGTCCAACCTGTGGGTAGCTACCTATCACGAGGGGGTATCTTTTGAGGATGCTTCGAAGCTCAATTTCCAGGGGTATACCCACCGCATCGCCGACCCGCAGAGCATTGCGGATAATGTGGTGAACGCGGTACTGGAGGATGCACAGGGCGACCTGTGGTTTGGCACCAACAACGGGGTGAGCCACCTCCACCGCAGCAGCGGACAGTGGAGGCACTACTTCAGCAAAAACTCTCCACGGGAGAAGGGGGAGGTGATTCTGACGCTGTGCGAAGACGCGCGCGGACGCATCTGGGCGGGAGGGTACGCCTTCGGTGCGGCCTGCATCGATCCGCACACAGGCAGGTACGAGCGGTATACGGCGGGAGAGCCAACCTCTATTGTGGCTACGAATTACATCTATTCGATCTATCCGGATGGGGACCTGTTGTGGTTCGGGGGCATCATGGGAGATGTCACTTCGTATGACATCCACACGGGTAAGGTCCGTTCGTATCACGTGAGCAAGGTCAACTGCTTTGCCCGGCTGGACGATACGCACATCCTGCTGGGATTGCTCAACGGATTGTTTGTCCTCCACAAAGAGACGGGGGAGATGCGCTCTACCCGGTTTACAAAGACCGTCACGGCCCTGCACCGCATCGAAGACGGCACGTACTGGATCGGTACCAGAAACTCCGGCCTGCACTACTATCTCCATACAGACTCTACCCGCGTCTATTCTACCCATCACGGTCTCTCTTCGGACTATATTTACGGGATACTGCCGGAGGGAAAGGAGAATCTGTGGATCGCCACGGAAAACGGGCTGAACAAACTGTCGCTTTCTACGGGCAAGGTGCAACTCTTTGACAAGCAGGATGGCCTGCCTTCGAATCAGTTCAGCGCCTCGGCGGCCTGGAGATGCCGGGAC
>DALZBD010000145.1:0-8360 GCA_031977515.1 Bacteroides sp.
GGATCTGAAGAACCTGGGGCTCGAACCGATCTGGAAAGATTGGGATGCTTCGTTCGATTTGCTCCGATGACTCCGGTGATCCGTTTTGTATCATGGGATATTCCGTTTTGTATCATGATGAGACGCAAAGTATTGCGTCTCTACAAGTGTATCATCTTCAAAAGAAAATACAATCGATGTAGAGACGCATATTTGCGTCTCCGGACAAAAAGAAAATAAAAAGTCAATCAGATCGGCATAGCCAACACAGGAGTCGGCCTCCACTCAAATTAACAACAATCAATAAGTCAAAGAACAATTCCCAATCAATTGATAGAATCCTATGCAACAAGAGACACGATATGACAGGCAACTGATACTTCCGGAGATCGGCCCGGAAGGACAACAACGACTGCGCGACGCACGCGTATTGCTGGTGGGTGTAGGCGGACTGGGATCGCCTATCGCCCTCTACCTCACCGGAGCCGGAGTAGGTACCCTCGGTTTGGTAGATGATGACGTAGTGAGTGTGACCAACCTGCAACGACAGATCCTCTACACAGAGGCGGAGACAGGTATGTGCAAAGTAGAATGCGCCTCCCGACGCCTGCGTGCACTCAACAGCGAGGTAACCGTCATCGCTCATCCCGAACGATTCCGTGCGGACAATGCCCGGCAGATCCTTGAAAACTACGACCTGGTGGTAGATGGTTGCGACAACTTCGCTACCCGTTACCTCATCCAGGACACGGCCACCCTCCTCTCCAAACCCTACGTCTATGGCGCCATACGTGCGTTTGAAGGACAGGTCTCGGTATTCAACTACCAGGGTGGACCCGGCTATCGCGATCTGTTTCCGGACGAACAGGAAATGCTTGAAATGCCACCTCCTCCCAAAGGTGTGATGGGCATCACGCCCGGCATCATTGGCTGTGTGGAAACTACGGAAGTCATTAAGATCCTCTGCGGATTCGGAGAAGTTCTCTCGGGAAAACTATGGACAATTGACTTACGCACCCTGCAATCTAACATTATTTCACTTTAAACGTTAGTATACAAGACAGGTTATTTGTAACTTTGCTGTTGTTATTGTTCGGAACCATCATGAAACTGATCGTTATCACTACGCCTACTTTCTTTGTGGAAGAGGACAAGATCATCACCGCTCTGTTCGAAGAGGGTCTGGATATTCTCCATCTGAGAAAACCGGAGACTCCGGCTATCTATTCGGAAAGATTGCTCACGCTTATTCCCGAAAAATATCACCGTCGCATTGTGACTCATGAGCATTTCTACCTGAAAGAGGAATTCAACCTGATGGGCATTCACCTGAATGTACGCAATCCGAACGAGCCTCACGACTATTCCGGACACCTCAGCTGCTCCTGCCATTCGTTTGATGAAGTTGCCAACAAAAAGCACTTCTACGACTATGTTTTTCTCAGTCCGATCTACGACAGCATATCCAAAGTCAATTACTATTCCACCTATACCCCGGAGCAACTACGTGAAGGAGCTCGCCATGGTATTCTTGACAGCACAGTGATGGCACTGGGTGGCGTAAATGCCGATAATATACTAGAGATCAAAGATTTTGGTTTCGGCGGAGCTGTGATTCTGGGCGATCTCTGGAACCGTTTCGATATCTGCACCGATCAGGATTTCCGAAAGGTAATCGAGCATTTCAAACTGCTTAAAGAACTGGCCGACTGACTACAGTCTCTCTCTCTTTCCACTATCTCGTTCTGTTTTCTGTTGAACCTGCATTCCCTGCAATTCTTCTGCTTGTTTCCCAACAAATACATTCTTCCTTCCTGCTGATTTTCAGCATTTCAACCGGTTGCATCTTCCACATTTGCTTTTAATTGTCAACATCTTTAACTATACAAAAATTATGTCCGGAACTTACCCTGCTAATCCCGACAAATTAGCCCACTCGTTTGCAGAAGTTAGCCCACTCGTTTGCGGAAGTTAGGCCGCTCGTTTGCCGGCATATTTTCACTACAAATTTAACCCTCATTTTCAATTACTTACAAAATCAACAAATGGAGCGAATAGTTCTTGTTTTTGGTTGCTGTTGCAAAGATATAATACTTTTACGAAATACTACACAACAAAAATGTGGAAAATGATGTCGCAAAGCTGCACGGTAAAAAACTCCTTTTTTCCGCCTTCTTTCTTCCCCTCCCGGGAGGGGTAAGGGGAGGGAGATGTTTTTATTTTTTTTGCTATGCTATGATTTCCTTTGATTTTATTTTATTTGATTTTATTTTATTTGTGGCATTAATGTACGTTTTAAGGGAGTTAATGTATGTTTTGAAGGGGTTATTGTACGTGAGATGGAATTAATGTACGTTTTGAAGTAGTTATTACACGATTTAAGGGGGTTAATGTATGTTTTGTGGAAGTTAATGTACGTGAGAGAGAATTAATGTATGTTTTAAGGGAGTTAATGTATGTTTTGAAGAGGTTATTGCACATGAAAGTAATACATGTTTCAAGGAGACTTCCGTTTTTTTTGTATTAATTCCGGGAAAAACGAGAAAAAAGACTTTAATCAGAAAAGGGAAAGCAGCAAGAATCATCAAAGTTTCACGATTTTCTAAACTAACAAAATTCTTAGATTTTTCAAAAGTGATGTTATATCAACTTTTACTTCTTATTCTTGTGTATTCTTTTTGCGCAAAAACAGTACATCGTCTACGTAAAAACAAGACATACTTACGTACAAAAAATAATTCTTAGCGTTTTAAATAAAAAAAGAGGCTGTCTCAAAAGTATAGGGCACGCAGATGGCGCAGAAGGACACAGAGAAACGCAGAGAAGTACTTCTTTGATAATGAATGTCTTAAAAATATTATCTGCGTAAATCCGCGCTTGTCTGCGTCATCTGCGTGCCCTTTTGGCCATTTTGAGACAGCCTCCTATATCTTACCTACATAAAAGTCTTAAAACTTATACCCTACTCCTATAGAAAAGTTCAGGTTTTTGGCAGTAACATCTTCCATTACATCTACCAATCCGAATTGTCCTTCTGCTCCTACCAGTATTCTTCCAAATTCAAAACCTATCCCCAGTCCCACACCTGCGTCGAAACGTCTGAGAGCATCACTACCAAATGTATCTATTTTTGCATCTACATGGTGAGCCAAAGAAGTAGTGAATTTACCCCCTACTCCACATGCCAGATAAGGCCCCGCACTCAAAACAAGATTGGAATTAGGAGCTACCGGAAAACGTCCCGTAAACATTACAGGCAATTCCAGATACACAGCATTTACGGTTGTATTCAGTCCATATACATCTCCTTTAACTCCTTTAGAGGTAAGCATCAAAGAGGGCTGAATCCCCCAGGTGTCATCAAAAGCACGTTCAAACCCTCCACCGACACGGAAACCGATTTTAGCATCATTCTTACCATCTGCAGTATAATTACTTACATTCATCCCGGCTTTTACATGCCAGGCGAGATCCTGGGCATAAGAGAAAGTCACGCACATTGCGAACAGAACAAATAAAATACTCTTTTTCATACAAGTAAAATTTAGTTAATAATTTATGTTAGTTAAGATCAACAGCTGATCGCATAGGGCAGACTGTTGTTTTCTCTACAGGCTATGCTTTACAGAAATATTACATTGCAAACGTAGCAAGGGATTTTAACTAAAGAAAAGACAAAACTCTACAATTTTATATGAATTTTCCTAATGGGTAAAAGGGGAATACCCTACGTAAAAGGATGCTACAGGATTAAGTCACATCGAACCGGAAGAAGAACCCCATAAAAAAACTCCCCCAACCTTGGGAGAGTTTTTCCATATATAATAAAGAAACAATTCTTATTGATTCTCTTCAATAGCCGCCTGTGCAGCCGCCAGTCTGGCGATAGGCACACGGAACGGAGAGCAACTTACATAGTTGAGACCTACCTGGTGGCAGAATTTCACAGAGGAAGGCTCACCGCCGTGCTCCCCGCAAATACCACATTTCAGGTCCTTGTTCACTCCACGCCCTTTCTCAGTAGCCATACGCACCAACTGTCCTACTCCATTCTGGTCGAGTACCTGGAAGGGGTCTACCTTCAGGATCTTCTTTTCGAGATAGATCGGCAGGAACGAAGCGATGTCGTCACGTGAATAGCCGAAGGTCATCTGCGTCAGGTCATTGGTTCCGAACGAGAAGAACTCAGCGGAAGAAGCAATACGATCAGCTGTCAGCGCGGCACGTGGGATCTCGATCATTGTACCCACTTTATAGTCGATCCGATCGCCCACCTCGGCAAAGAGTCTTTCGGCCTCTTCACGGATCACCTTTTCCTGTTCCTTGAACTCATACAGGATACCTGTCAGCGGTACCATGATCTCCGGCAGCGTTTCGATACCCTCTTTCTTGAGTTCGAGTGCCGCGCCGAGGATGGCACGTGTCTGCATCTGTGTAATTTCGGGATAGGTATTTCCCAGACGACAACCATGGTGTCCCAGCATCGGGTTGTGTTCGCAAAGCGACTCTACACGCTGCTGGATATATTGCAGGCTCACTCCCATCGAGTCGGCCATCTCCTGTTGTCCTTTCAGATCATGAGGTACAAACTCATGCAAAGGAGGATCGAGCAGACGCACAGTCACCGGACAGCCAGCCATGGCTTTGAAGATACCTTTGAAGTCACTCTGCTGGTAAGGCAGGATTTTTTCCAGTGCCTTGCGACGTCCTTCCGCATCGTCTGCAAGGATCATCTCGCGCATCGCCTTGATCTTATCGCCTTCGAAGAACATGTGTTCCGTGCGACAAAGCCCAATACCTATCGCACCAAAATCACGCGCAACCTGCGCATCGTCCGGTGTATCGGCATTGGTACGTACCTGCAATCTTGCATATTTATCGGCCAGCTTCATCAGTTCGGCAAAATCATCCGAAAGTTCCGCAGCCTGAGTATCCACCTTACCGTTGTACACCTCTCCGGTAGTACCGTTGAGTGAAATATAGTCTCCCTCTTTCAGCGTCAGGCCATCTACCTCTACCGTACGGTTTTTGTAATCGATATTCAGCGCACCCGCACCCGAAACGCAGCATTTACCCATACCACGAGCCACTACAGCCGCGTGAGACGTCATACCACCGCGAGCCGTGAGGATACCCTGAGCCACCTGCATACCGGCAAGGTCTTCCGGAGAAGTCTCGATACGCACCATGATCACCTTCTTACCTGCCGCATCCCACTCAGCTGCATCGTCGGCAAAGAACACGATCTGTCCGGTAGCCGCTCCCGGAGAAGCAGGCAGACCGCGGGTCAGTACCTTCGCTTTCTTCAATGCATCTTTATCAAACACGGGGTGAAGCAATTCATCCAGTTTATTGGGCTCGACACGCAACAGCGCTGTTTTCTCATCGATCTTGCCTTCACGCAACAGGTCCATAGCGATCTTCACCATGGCAGCACCCGTACGTTTTCCGCTACGTGTCTGGAGAAACCAGAGTTTGCCTTCCTGCACGGTAAACTCCATGTCCTGCATATCTTTGTAATGATCTTCCAGTTGATTCTGCAGACGATCCAGTTCTTTATAAATTTCGGGCATGGCCTCTTCCATCGAAGGGTAATTAGCCGCGCGGTCTTCTTCGCTCACACAGGCAAGTTCGGCCCAGCGCTGCGAGCCTATCTTAGTGATCTGCTGCGGTGTACGGATACCCGCTACCACATCTTCACCCTGCGCATTAATAAGATATTCCCCGTTGAAGAGGTTTTCCCCGGTACCGGCATCGCGTGAGAAGCAAACTCCGGTAGCCGAAGTATCACCCATATTACCGAATACCATGGCCTGTACGTTCACCGCTGTACCCCATTCGGCAGGAATACCTTCCATCTTGCGATAGAGGATCGCACGCTCATTCATCCAGGAGTTGAACACGGCACATACCGCACCCCACAACTGCTCGTAGGCAGAGGTCGGGAAGTCTCTGCCGGTCTGCTCTTTCACTGCAGCCTTGAAGCGGGCAACCAGCTCTTTGAGGTCGTCTACCGACAAGTCGTTGTCGAGTTCCACACCTTTCTCATGCTTCACATCTTCGATGATCTGCTCAAACGGATCGATGTCTTCCTTGTTGGTCGGTTTCATACCCAGTACCACGTCTCCATACATCTGCACGAAACGACGGTAAGAGTCCCATGCGAAACGTGCATTTCCGGTCTTACGGATCAGGCCTTCCACCACTTCGTCGTTGAGCCCGAGGTTGAGGATGGTATCCATCATACCCGGCATCGAAGCACGTGCTCCCGAACGTACGGAAACAAGCAGCGGATTTTCCACATCTCCGAATTTGGAGCGCATCAATTCTTCGATAAGTGCTATGGCTTTTTCTACTTCGTCTTTCAGAAGGGATACTACTTTGTCTTCACCCAGTTCGTAATACTCACTACATACTTCGGTAGTGATGGTGAAGCCCGGAGGCACCGGAACGCCGATCAGATTCATTTCGGCAAGGTTGGCACCTTTGCCCCCTAACAAGTTTTTCATACTGGCCTTGCCTTCCGCCTGGCCGTTACCAAAGGTGTAAACTCTTTTTTTGTCCATAATATGTGTTTAAAGTTAAGAATCCCGCCCGCTTTTTTTGGAGTAAAAACGAACCGGGTCCACGGTTGGTTATTTTTTCTAAACGCAAATCTAAGTCTTTTTACCAAACTTCAAACTAATTTCTACGAAATATTTACACACAAAATGCAATTTACACATTGCAAAATTAAATATGCGGATTTCCGACAGATTTCCGGCAAAAATGCTTATTTTTGCATCAGAATTTATTAGACTGGTGTAAAAGTGTCAAGAAAGAGAAAAGAACTTCCCCTGTTAGAGAAAATAACGATCCTGGATATCGCAGCCGAAGGAAAGGCCATTGCCAAAGTAGATGATCTGGTCATTTTCGTTCCGTATGTAGTACCCGGCGATGTAGTGGATCTGCAGATCAAACGGAAGAAAAACAAATATGCGGAAGCGGAAGCCGTAAAGATACATGAGTATTCGCCCAGGCGTGCGGTACCGTTTTGCCAGCATTATGGCGTATGCGGCGGTTGCAAATGGCAGGTACTTCCCTACGAAGAACAGATCCGTCACAAGCAAAAACAGGTGACAGACAACCTCACACGTATCGGAAAGATCGAATTGCCTCCTATCTCCCCTATCCTGGGCTCGGAAGAGACTACCTTCTACCGCAACAAACTGGAGTTTACCTTCTCCAACAAACGCTGGCTCACGATGGAAGAGATCCAACAGAATGTGACGTACGACCAGATGAATGCCGTGGGCTTTCACATTCCCGGTGCTTTCGACAAGGTATTGGATATAGAAAAATGCTGGCTACAGGACGATATTTCCAACCGCATCCGCAATGCTGTACGCCAGTATGCATACGATCATAATTATACGTTCTTCAACCTGCGCTCGCAGGAAGGGATGCTGCGCAACCTGATCATACGTACTTCTACCACGGGCGAACTGATGGTGATCCTGATATGTAAGATCGTAGAGGAAGAGCAGATGCAGCAGTTTCGCGAGATCCTGCAATTCATGGCAGACAGTTTTCCGGAAATTACATCCCTGCTTTATATCGCCAACAACAAAGCCAACGATACGATCACCGATCAGGAAGTACTCGTATTCAAAGGCGACGACCATATATTTGAAGAGATGGAGGGATTGCGATTCAAGATCGGCCCGAAATCGTTCTACCAGACCAACTCACGCCAGGCATACAATCTATATAAGATCACACGCGAGTTTGCCGGGCTCACCGGAGACGAACTGGTGTATGACCTGTATACCGGTACGGGCACCATTGCCAACTTCGTGGCACGTAGCGCGCGTCAGGTGATTGGTATCGAGTATGTGCCGGAGGCGATCGAAGACGCTAAGGTGAATTCGCAGATCAACGATATTCATAATACGCTCTTCTTTGCAGGTGATATGAAAGATATATTGACCGATGACTTTATCAGCGAATACGGCCGTCCGGATGTGATCATTACAGACCCTCCCCGCGCGGGAATGCATGGGGATGTGGTGGAGGTGATTCTGAAAGCGCATCCGCAACGCATCGTATATGTAAGCTGCAACCCTGCCACACAGGCACGCGACCTTGCACTACTGGACAGCGACTATGAGGTAAAAGCGGTGCAACCGGTGGATATGTTCCCACATACACATCATGTGGAAAATGTGGTGTTGCTGCAACTGAGAGATAGGTAAACAAGAGGCTTCAGGCAAGATCTAAAAATTTGTTTTGCTTTGGCTCGTTCGTTTATTTGAGACGCAAGTATGCGTCTCTACGCCAATTGTTTTTTCTTTCGAAAATGATATACTTGTAGAGACGCAATACGTTGCGTCTCCGGATAA
>DALZBD010000146.1:0-8306 GCA_031977515.1 Bacteroides sp.
ACTTGTTAGGTCATCATTCCATTTGTAATCAATAATTTATTCACTTTGCTTATCCACTAATTCACCCCTTCCATCAGTATGTGTTCCTTTAAATCATACTTTTGACCATGGCTTCCGGTCTCAGATGTATCATGACATTTGGATACCTGAAAGCCAAATGTATTTAAGTTAACTATTAAATTAATATGTATGAAAAAGAACAGGAAAAAGTTCTTCTTGGGGAATCGTAAGATTCTCCTGACTTTACTTGTCGCATGTCTTTCATTAGGTGCATTCGCACAGACCATCACGGTCACTGGTAAAGTGACCGATCCTTACGGAGATGAAGTGATTGGTGCCAGTGTACTGGAAAAGGGAACTACCAATGGACTTATTACCGATTTCGACGGAAATTTCACGATCAATGTACCGGAAGGAGCCATACTCGTTGTGTCGTATGTAGGCTTCGTAGCCCAGGAAGTAAGAGCTACGCCTACTATGAAGATCACTCTTCAGGAAGATAGTGAATTGCTCGATGAAGTGGTAGTGATCGGATACGGAACGGTGAAACGCAAAGATGTGACCACAGCGATTTCCAGCGTTTCCACCAAGGATCTGGATCAGCGTCCCATTGTTTCGGCCGCACAGGCTATTCAGGGTAAAGCTGCCGGTATTTCTGTGGTACAACCCAGTGGTGAGCCGGGAGCCGGACTTTCTATTCGTGTACGTGGTACGACCTCTGTGAATGGTAGCAACGATCCACTGTATGTAGTGGACGGGGTACCTATGACAGATATTAAATTTCTTGCAGCCAATGATATTGAAAGTATGCAGATCCTGAAAGATGCCTCCTCGGCAGCTATTTATGGGTCGCGTGCAGCCAATGGGGTAATTATGATCACTACCAAGCAAGGTGCTGCGGGAATTGCTAAAATTACTTTTAATGCACATGCCGGGATTACCAAAGTGGCCAATTCGATCAAATCTCTCAATGTGGCACAGTACAAAGATCTGATGGATGAGATCGGTCTGGTGAAGTTGCCCGATGGACTTACAGATCAGACCGACTGGTTCAAAGAAACTTATCGTACGGGAGTTACTCAGAATTATCAGGCTTCTGTCTCCAATGGAAATGATAAAATGAAATATTTCATCTCCGGAGGTTATACAGGAGAGGATGGGGTGATCAAAGTCGCTTTCTATAAGCGTTACAACTTCCGCGTGAATATCGATAACCAGATCCGTCCCTGGTTGAATATCGGGGCGAATGTTTCATATTCAGACTATACCAGTAACGGCATTATTTCGGGACAGGGAGCCAACCGTGCGGGAGTTATCCTTTCAGTCATCAATACGCCTACGTATGCTCCAGTTTGGGATCGTGATAATCCGGATCAGTATTATACAAACTTCTATGGAGTGAATGTAACTCATCCACTGGAGAATATGGCGCGTACCGAAAACAATAAAAACAATAGCAATCGTTTACTGGCTACCGGTAAAATGCAGATCGATTTTCTTAAAAATCTGATGCTCAATACTTCCTTTACACTGGATAGAGATTATAATCATGAGAAGAACTTCCTGGATCCGGTGAAGACCAGTCACGGACGTGGCAATTATGGAACAGCTGCCGACAACCGTTCTTTGAGCTCTGTGATCATCTTTGATAATGTGCTTACTTACAATAAGAACATCAAAAAACACAGCTTTGAGGTTATGGCAGGTTCTTCTTTCACCAAATCCAACTGGTCAAGAAGTTATATGAATGGGTCACATTTTATGAGTGGAGATATTCAAACGTTGAATGCAGCCAATAAAATATCCTGGGATGGTACAGGAACAACTGCCTCAGAATGGGCGATCATGTCTTACTTTGGTCGTGTGGCTTATAACTATGATAGTAAATACATGGTGACTGCCAATATGCGTTCCGACGGTTCTTCAAAACTCCATCCAGATCATCGTTGGGGATACTTTCCATCTGTATCTGCTGCCTGGCGTATCTCTTCCGAAGCTTTTATGGAAGATGTAACCTGGGTCAATGACCTGAAATTGCGTGGAGGCTGGGGACAGACTGGTAACCAATCCGGATTGGGCGACTATGCTTATCTGCAAAGGTATAATATCAGGCGTGTCCAATGGTTTGATCTTGGAGAGGAGGATGAAAAAAACCCGGTTCCAACTCTTAGTGTAGCCAACCTGCGTACCAAAGACCTTACCTGGGAGACGACTACACAGAGCAATATTGGGCTTGATCTATCTCTTCTCAATAGCCGGCTCAATATCTATATGGACTATTATTATAAGAAGACCACCAATATGTTGATGAAAGTGAGTCTGCCTGCAGGTGCTGCGGTAGCCAATGAGATCACCAGAAATGAAGGGGAGATGATCAATAAAGGGTTTGAACTTACAATCAATTCGCTCAATATGACTGGTAAATTTGAATGGACTACTGACTTCAATATCTCATTCAACCGTAATAAACTGACCAGGTTGGCATTGAAACAGATATATTATGATGCACAGACCAGTGATACTGTAGGGGAGTATGCTGTACGTAATGTAGTGGGCAGATCATTGGGAGGATTCTATGGCTATATCAGTGATGGAGTAAATCCGGAAACCGGTGAACTGATGTATCGCGATCTGAACGACGATGGTATCATCTCTACCAGCGACCGTACCTATATAGGAGATCCGAATCCTGACTTTACATTTGGTCTGACCAATACATTCAGCTGGAAAGGTTTCACATTGAATGTACTGCTTCAGGGATCGTATGGGAATGATATTTTCAATGCTTCCCGTATGGAGATGGAAGGAATGTACGATGGAAAAAATCAATCTACCCGTGTGTTGAAACGCTGGCAGATACCCGGACAGATCACCAATGTGCCGAAAGCCAATTTCGATATGAGAAATTCGACCTATTTTGTTGAAGACGGTAGTTACTTGCGTGTAAAAGATATTTCTATTTCATACAATATACGTAGCCAATTGCTGAAAAAATGGGGTGTCAGCCGTTTGCAGCCTTACTTCACAGCTACAAATCTGCTTACCTGGACCAATTATTCCGGTATGGATCCGGAGGTGAACCAATGGGGAAATAACGGTGCCGTGCAGGGAATTGACTGGGGTACTTATCCACACAGCAGGTCATTTGTATTTGGGTTGAATGTTGAATTTTAATTGATAGGAGGTAAAATCTATGAAGATAAAATATATAACCGGGATTCTTTCGACTTGTGCTATCCTGATGAGTGCCTGCTCACTCAACTATGATCCGTTAAGTGATTATTCCGATGTGACGATCGGAGGTACAGACGAATCCGGCGAAGAAGTTGCATACAAAAACCGCGCGGAGATGTACTCTCAATACCAGAGTATGTATAATCGTATGAAAGACAATCAGGAACATTGGTATCTGGATGTAGCTCTTCTGGGGGATTCTCATGCCGATAATGCCTACGGAGGCACTACAGGAGCAGAAGTGGTTCCTTTCGAAAACAATACCATAGATGGTGGTAATAAGGTTCTGCAGCGTGGCTGGGAACGTTACCTTACAGATATAGCTACGGCCAATCGTATTATCTGCTACATCGACGATGTGCCCGACGCGACTTTCTCAAAAACGGAACGCGAACAGTGGAAAGCAGAGGCTAAGATATACAGAGGCATGATCCTGTTTACCATGGCTCGTATCTGGGGAGATATTCCTGTAATCACCGGAGTAGCTGAGGACATTACATCAGAAAATATAGAAGAGATATATCCGCAGTATTTTCCCGATCAGAAGACAGAACTGGAAGCCTATGAGCAGGCCGAACAAGATCTGTTGGAGGCATTGGAATATGCGCCGGACAACAATGGAAATAAAACTCGTCTGAGTAAATCCGTAGCTCGTGCCGTACTTGCCAAACTGTATGCGGAAAAACCACTTCGCGATTATAGTAAAGTAATCAAATACAGTGATGAACTGACTGCCGAAGGATTCAGGCTGGCAGATAACTATGACGATCTGTTTGGTATGAATGCTGCCGGTACGGACATAAAGATGCGCAATACAATAGAATCTATTCTGGAGATGCAATATACCTCCGGAAATGGTAACTGGGTTACCTGGATGTATGGAAGAGACATTCTGGACTGGAATTTTTATTTTGAATGGGCCAAATGGGTAACTCCCTCGCGGGATTTGATCCGTCTGTTTGATACCGAAGGAGATGAGATTCGTAAGAATGAATCTATCGTTTATTATGCCTGTGACTGGAGTAATTATTATCCTTCCAATAATTATCCGTTTGTATACAAGTGTCGGTCCAATGTAAATTCGATTAGCAAGCTTCGTATGGCAGATATTCTTTTATTGAAAGCTGAAGCGTTGACATTGAAAGATTCACCGGATCTCGCAGAAGCGGCTGCTATTGTCAATCAGGTACGTAACCGTGTAGGGCTGAGTAATCTTCCTTCGTCGGTGAGTGCTTCGAAAGAAAGTATGTTGGAGGCTGTACTGAAAGAGCGTCGCCTGGAACTTGCTTTTGAAGGAGAACGTTGGTTCGACCTTTGTCGTCACGACAAAGTAGAAGAGGTGATGAATAATCTCAATAACAGAGACAGCGGTCGTTTACCGTTGGTAAATCCTTATACGGAGTTTTCTTATCGCTTGCCTATTCCACAAGTCGTTTTAGATGAAAATGACAAGCTGGTGCAGAACCCCGGATATTAAAACTATTTAGTAATCGCATTAAAATTACACAATTATGAATATCAAGAATATATTATTTGCAATGACTGCATGGGCTTTTGTATCGGTAGCCTGTGGCAATGATTCTCCGGGAGAAACCCCTGCACCCGAATGGGAAAGCTGGGAGACGATCGCAGGAGATGTAAAAGTTCTTGTAACTACCAACAACCAGATCCAGGATCTTCTTCGCAAGGGAATATCTTACAACACAAGAGACAATCTTTCTCCCAATTGCATTACTCTGGACCCGGGTACGGAATACCAGACTATGGATGGGTTCGGAGCTGCCATCACAGGTTCGACGTGTTACAACCTGTTGCAGATGACCAAAGAAGATCGTACCCGTTTCCTTCGCGAGACCTTTTCCCATGAAACCGGTCTGGGGTATAGCTACATCCGTATCGCTATCGGTTGTTCCGATTTCTCCCTGAGCGAATATACCTGTTGTGACGAAGAAGGTATTGAAAACTTTGCTTTGCAGAGCGAGGAAAAAGAATATGTGATTCCTATCCTGAAAGAGATCCTTGCCATCAATCCGCAGATCCGTATCATGGGTTCTCCCTGGACCTGTCCCAAATGGATGAAGGTAAATAATCTCAAAGACCTGCAACCGTTTGATTCATGGACAGATGGTCACCTCAATCCCGCTTATTACGATGATTATGGTACCTATTTTGTGAAGTGGATACAGGCATTCCAAAATGAGGGGATATCTATCTATTCCATCACTCCGCAAAATGAGCCGTTGAATCCGGGTAATTCCGCTTCCTTACTGATGTACTGGCAGGAGCAACAGGACTTTGTACGCGACGCATTAGGTCCTAAGATAAAGGCAGCGGGTCTTGATACCAAGATCTATGCATTTGACCACAATTACAATTACGACAATATGGCTGATCAGGCCAATTATCCGATCAAGCTGTTTGCCGATGAAGATGCTGCTCAGTATTTTGCCGGTACCGCTTATCACAACTACGGTGGAAACCGTAGTGAACTGAATAAGATCCATAACCTGCGTCCGGATAAAGAACTGGTATTCACCGAAACTTCTATCGGTACCTGGAATGACGGTCGTAACCTGAATACCCGCCTGATCGAGGATATGGAAGAGGTGGCACTGGGTACAGTGAATAACTGGTGCCGCGGTGTGATCGTATGGAATCTGATGCTGGATAGCGAAAGAGGCCCTAATCGTGACGGAGGTTGTCAGACCTGCTACGGTGCGGTAGATATTGACAAAGCGGATTATAAGACCATGCGTCGCAACTCGCATTACTACATTGTCGGACATATGTCTGCCGTAGTGAAACCGGATGCGGTACGTATCGGTGCAGGTGGCTATGATGTGGAAGGTGTGACTTATTCTGCTTTTAAGAATACGGATGGTTCGTATGCATTAGTGGTATTGAACAACAGTGGAGATCATCAGCAGATCACAGTAAGCGATGGACAGCGTCATTTCGTATATGAAGTGCCCATTAGTTCTGTAGCCTCTTTCCGTTGGGGTAAATAAGACGGACCCGTCGTATGGAGAAGGCTATTCTTCCGGTGAATCCGGTAGTTTTTCAGGTATCCATACGAACTTTACATTCAAAAAATAAAAAGACTACACTATGAAACGAGTCGTAAAAACTGTTTCGCCTGAGGCGATGACATGCGAGCGAGTTCCATACAACGTTGATGTAAAAATAAAAAATGAGTATGAAACTATATAAGAAATTACTCTTTGGTTTGGCAGGCCTGCTGGCACTGTATGCCTGCAACGACGATGATCTGGCTAAGGGCAATCCGCAGCTAACCTCAAAAACCGAATTCGGAAGTGCCATGTACGGAGACAGCCTCTCTTTTACAGTGAGCGTTTCCGAATCCGATGTACCCCTTTCCACCGTTAAAGCACAGATCTATTATACGGAAGATCTGGTTGCGGAGACCGTGATCCGTACCAAGACAGATGGTGAATACAGCGGAAAGGTCTTTGTTCCCTATTATCCGAATGTTGCAGATGGAACGGCTGTTCTGAAACTTGTATTGCAGAACATACACTTTACCATTACAGAAAAAGAATATGACCTGAGTGTCTCCCGTCCGGACTTTCCTTACCTGACTCTTGTTACCGAACAGGGTGAGGAATACCGCATGGATCGCATAGAAAAGTATCAATATGCTGTTACAGATGACTTTGAACTGAAACAGAAAGCGTATATCAAAGCTCCAAAAGCATCTGAAAATGGCAATGAACTGGTTTTCGGATACGAAAATGGAAAGATCCAACAGGGAATTACAGATTATATTAGTTTTTCTGATGTCACTACTCCTTATACCATTTATTTCAATACGCTTTCTTATGAAGCTTCTCCATTTGCAAAATATATGCTAAATGGTGAGGAAATGGAGATGGTGGATGATGATAACTATATGCTTGATTTGGCATTGTTGCCAGGTGATGAACTGGAGTTTGAAGGATTCGCTGACTTTGACTCTTGGTGGTTGGATGTGGATTTCTTTGAAAAGGTGAATGAAACCACATTGAAATTTGTGCCTATGGCTGGCGACTATCGTATTACAGCCAATCTGAAGCATGAGTATCTAATCGTGGAAAAGATGGATGGTGGTGACTATGCAACTTTGCAGGAAGATGGCACAGGAGCGATCTGGATTATCGGGGATGGTATAGGCAAACCTTCTGTTAGTAAAAATGCTGTAGGGTGGACCACAGAAAAAGGACTTTGTATGGCTGCTGTTTCCGAAGGGATCTATCAGACAACTGTAGTGGCCGGACAGACTATAAGTGCAGATAATATCAACTTTAAATTCTTTGACCAGAAAGGATGGGGAGATGAATTCTCACACAACCGTTTGTCGACTCCTAATACAAATATTGTAGTGGGTAATAAAACAGATGACGATGAAGGAAATGGTGTAGACAGTGGTAATATCAAACTTGTCAAAGACGAAACCTTTGAACTGGGTGGTATATATGTTATAAAGATAGATGTCACAGAAGGTATTAATAAAGGGATATTGACTATTACCAAAGAAGGCGAGACCGAACTTCCTCCTTTCGAAGCTTACTTTGATGGAGAAGAGATGATTGCTGTAGACGGTGATAACTATAAGGTAGAGAAAGAATTTAGTCAGGGGCAGTCTATTACAGTAGATGGTATTGAAGATTTTGATTCTTGGTGGATCGATCCTGACTATTTTGAGAAGAAAGCGGATGGTACATTGACTTTCCTGCCGATCTCAGGAAAATATCGCGTAACTGCTAATACTGCATGGAGTTACTTTATAGTGGAGGCTATGAGTGGAGATGAATTAGCTAAGTTAAAAGCTGATGGAAGTGGGGCAGTCTGGGCAATCGGAAGTAATATCGGCAAACCTTCTTTGGATAGAGAAGTTGGCTGGGAACCTTCTAATGGCTTGTGTTTAGCTCAGATCAGTGATAAAAAATATCAGATAACATTTGTAGCAGGAATGTCTATTAATGTATCTGAAATAAACTTTAAATTTTTCTATCAGAAAGGTTGGGAAGATGGAGATGATCCGACGACAGGAGAATTGAAAGATGGCAGATTAT
>DALZBD010000147.1:0-8300 GCA_031977515.1 Bacteroides sp.
TATTTCGTTCTCCTCTCCCGGATGCAATGCCGGTCCTATCTCACAGGCGAAGGCAGAGTAAGCCCCTTTGTGAGTAGTGATAAGTTGCCCGTTGACGTATACCTCCGCACAATTTCCTACTCCTTCGAAACGCAGGTAAATTCGTTTGTCACGGTAAGTCTGGGGTATATGAACGGTTTTACGGTAAAAGGCTACTCCTTCGTAAAACGAATTGACCTGAGTCTGCATATCCCGGGCATTCCAGGTATGAGGCAGGGTCACTTCTTCCCAGGGAGAATTCCATTTCTGAACATTCGTGTAAGCATTGGAAGGGAAAGGTCCTTTTTTGAATTGCCAGTCTTCATTGAAGGGGATAACTTCTCGTGTCTGACCATGTACAAATAATACATAGCACAAAGCTACCATGCAGGTAAGGATAGGTCTCAACATAAGGTTGTGTTTTTAAGGTTTGGTACTACTTACGATTTATTTCTCCGTCATAACCACTATTTGATTATTCATATCAGGAGACGCTACAAATTTACGATTTACGATTGAGATTACACAGAAACGCAGAAGATTTTCCTTTTTTTATGTGCCTGACCCCGGATGACATTGCTGGGATTGTCACGCAGGTAAGACCCTGAAATGAGGCAGCTTTCTATAAACTGCTTACTTTTGAACGGTCTGTTTCTTAATAGACTGTTTGATATCTAAACTATTCATAATTATATAATTTAAAAATGGAAGACTACAAGACAATTGAAATTTTTGGCCTGGGTGGAGAGCTGAGATTCTCTACGGAAATAAATGAAGGTAGTGTGTACCGGAAAACTTTGATGAAGGAAGATTACCTTCTTTTGAAGTTCAGTGTGGAAGAACCCATCCCTTTTCAACGAGGAGATTATACGGAAAGGGAGTATGGAGGGCGTTTTGAGATCGTAGATCTCGTGCAGCCTGTTCTGAATCAGAATACGGGTGGTTATGATTACGAACTTCGTATGGAGGCTCCTTATATGAAGTGGAAAGATAAAGTTCTTTTCTATGACCGTACGAAACAAAAAGAGAAGGCATGGAAACTGACGGCAGAGCCTATGGAACATCTGGACCGCGTATTACGTAATCTGAGGGCTCTCGGGTATCAATACAACGGTAAGGATTATGAAGCTTCGGTGGGCTCAGTAGTAGAAAAGTCTGCCAAATTGATCTCTTACGATAATACAAAGATCTGGGATGCACTTACCATGATCGCACAAACGTGGGATTGTGAGTGGTGGGTAGAAGACAATCAAATTCATCTGGGGCGTTGCAAGCACAATCAAAGCTATCGTTTTGAGATCGGCAAAGAAATTACGGATATGTCCCGCAGCGATGGCGGTAGTAATTATGCCACACGTATTTATGCCTTCGGTTCTACACGCAATCTGCCTGTGAACTACCGACCATTGGAAGAAGGAGTGGCTGTGGAAGGGGTTGTGGAAAAGCGTCTGATGCTTCCGTCCGGAATAGATTGTATCGATGCGTGGGAAGGAATGAATGTGGAAGAGGCAGTAGAAGACGTTGTGATATTTGATGATGTGTATCCGCATCGGGTAGATACGATAAGCGATCTGATTTCCATCCCTCAGACAGAAACAGTAGAGACGGAGGAGGGAAATGTAGTGGAGAACTGGAATGTATATCGCTTCCGGAATTCCGATCCTGATTTTACCTTTTCAAAGGAGTATATTTTGGATAATCAGGAGTTGCGTATTGTTTTTCAGTCCGGGTTGATGAATGGAATGGATTTTGGAGTTGCTTTCAACCCACTAAAGGAAAAGGAAAAGAACGAAGTTGGAGAGTGGATAGAGGCTCAGGTATATGAGATCATTCGCAATGAAGATTATGGGATCATGCTTCCTAATGATTCGTATGCTCCGACCAATGGAGATGAATATGTACTTTATGGATTCGATTCGAATTTTGTTTCTTCCACGATTGGAGAGGGGGGGAAAAAACTTTCTATGATCGAAAGTGCGGAAGAAGAACTGCTGAAAAAGGCAACTGAATATCTGGAGAATTCAAAGAAAGATCCTTCTGTGTATACCTGTAAGATGAATCCGGTCTGGCTGATGGAGTATGGAGATGATAAAGAGAAGGAACTCAATATCGCGGATCTGGCTATTGGAGATAAGGTAACGCTGATACATCCTGTGTTTTTTGGAGAGGGACGTGAATCGCGTATTTGTGGATTTGAGAAAAGCCTGGACAACATATATGAGGTGACGTATACGATCGGGGAGTCTGCGCAATATTCAAGACTGGGCGATCTGGAAAGCAAGGTGGATGAGTTGACCTACAAGGGACAGACGTATGAAGGGACAGGTGGCGGAGTGTATGTGATCGGAAAGACAGATACAACGCTGCCCAGTGACCGGAATGTCTTTTCGGCTACCCGTACCCAACTGGATTTCCTGTCGCGAAAGAAAGATGATTTCGCTACCGGACATATTACTTTTGAGGAAGGGATCACGGTAAGGTCTTCCTCTACTGCATTCATGAACCGAAAAGTAGTTTCGGATGCCCTTACAGAGCCGGAACAGGATATTTCTATCCTCTCACAAGCGGTGATTGAAGATACGGAAACTGCTCCTTTGGTGGTCAGCAAGGCTATCATGGAGGTGACCTCTACGGGTAGTCTTGATGGTGCTACTCTGGGCGAACTGGATAATGTAGATACCTCTTTCGATACTCTGGCCAATGGTAAATACGCCTTTGAAATGAGAAACGGTGTGTTGCATCCGGTGAATGCCAACTCGCTGGCGGCTTCCAGTATAGTGAAACTCACTTTCGTATCCGAGGGGGTAATGACTGTTTCCCATGGCAACAGTGCATGGTTACGGTATAATTTCTCCTCTACGGTAGATGAGGAGGAGACCGGAGCAGGTACTGTGGTGTATACCGTGAATGGAAAACGCGTGGCCGTAGCTACCATTGCACAGGGGGAGAATTCGTTTGATACGGGTGCTCACCTGATCCTGGGTACCAATACGGTAGTTGTAGAGGTGACAGACAGCTACGGTACTACCCGCAAACTGACCTATACGATTGATGCTGTGAGTATCTCCATCTCTTCTACGTTCGACGACTCGCAGGTATTCCAAGGTGCTATTTCTTATAAATATATACCCATTGGTGCGCTTGAAAAAACGATTCATTTTATTCTCGATGGTGAAGAGATCGGTACTACGGTAACTTCGGTGACCAACCGCCAACAAACTTATACCATTTCTGCACAGTCGCACGGAAACCATTCGCTGGAGGTCTATATCACTGCGGAGATAAGCGGATCTGTCATAGAAAGTAACAGGCTATACTATGAACTTATCTGCCTGAAAGAGGGAAATATGACCCCTGTCATTGCATCGGCATTCCGCGAGGAGAAGGTATTGCAGTTTGACACTCTTCTTATTCCTTATCTGGTCTATAATCCCGCTTCTTCGATTGCCGGGGTGACTCTTTCTGTAAATGGTGAAGTGGTGTCTACCCTTGAGGTAGATCGCACCATACAACAATGGAGCTACCGGGTGACTCAGACAGGTTCATTGGTACTTTCTATCCAGTGTGGCAATACCAGCAAGGAATTCCGGCTGGAGATAGAAGAGTCTGAGATCAGCTCCGGAGCGGAGACACAGGATCTTGAACTTTACCTGACCTCTATGGGGCGTAGCAACAGTGAGACCAACAGGGAAGAGTGGAGTTTTGAAGATATTGCCGCACAGCTGACAGGATTCAACTATTCTACCAACGGGTGGATTGCCGATGACAATGGCAATGTGATGCTGCGTGTGTCAGGTGATGCACGTGTGGAGATACCCTGCCTGTTGTTTTCCAAAGATCTGCGTATCAACGGGAAAACGATAGAATTTGAATTTGCCACCAGCAATGTGACGGATTATGACGCTGTACTGGCCAGTTGCTGGGACAATGGAAAAGGGATTGAGATCACGGCGCAGCGGGCCATGTTTGCCAGTACACAGACCTCTGTGGAGGTACAATTCAAAGAGGAAGAGCGTGTACGGATCTCTTTTGTGGTAGAGGAGTCGGCAGAGAACCGGTTGATCTATACCTATATCAACGGGATTATTTCCGGAGTGACCCAATATCCTCTGAATGATAGCTTCGCACAGGTGAATCCGGTAGGTATCACCATTGGCAGTGAACATTGTACGGTGGATCTATACAACATCCGGGTATACAACAACAACCTGAATCAGTATCAGGTCCTGAACAATTACATTGCGGATATGGATGATATTGCCAGAAAAACTCAGTTATTCGATCGCAATCAGATATTTGACGCATACGGAGATATTGTCTACAACCTGGTGGTGAAACGCCTTCCCTGCCTGACTTTTATTGGTGATATGCCTAATTACAAGGGAGATAAGAAAACCATCCGGGTTACTTATGAAAATCAGGAAGACCCTTCGAGATCATTCACCGCGGAAAATGTACAGATCGATGTGCAGGGTACCTCTTCACAATACTATCCGCGAAAGAATTACAAGACTAAATTACGTAGCGGACTTACATTGACAGAGAGTGGGGTGCATCAGGACAAATATCAGTTACGTGAAGAGAGCCTTGCGGTAGATACCTTCTGTCAGAAGGCGGATTTTGCAGAGAGTTCGGGTGTGCACAATACCGGTCTGGCAAGAATCATCAACGATCTGTTGAAGTCGCTGGGCTATCTGACCCCCCCTCAGAAGAAGGATGAAAAGGTGCGTACCACAGTAGATGGATTCCCGATCGCTATTTTCCATAAGGCTACGGAAGATGCTGCTCCTGAATTTGTAGGAAAATACAATTTCAACAACGACAAGAGTACATCCGGGACCTTCGGCTTCTCGGGGGATGCCGAGTGCTGGGAGTTTTGCAACAATACATCCGGACGCGTACTTTTCACAGAGTCCGATTATCTCCGGCTGGACAGTGAAGGGAAACCGGACTGGCTGAATGATTTTGAATCTCGTTATCCCGATGATGACGATCTCAACGCTGAGTATGAGGCCGGAAAAATACCTGTCCGCTTCAAACGTCTGACCGACTGGATTGTCTCTACTGTGGGAGATCCCGAACGCTTCCGGAAAGAGTGTGCAAGCTATTTTGATATAGATTCTCTATTGGCCTATTATGTGATTACGGAATTGTTTGCGATGGTCGACCAGCGAGCCAAGAATATGTTTTTTGCTACGTGGGACGGCACGCTCTGGTATCCTATTTTCTATGACAATGATACGGTTTTCGGGATCAACAACGAGGGAGATATCGCTTTCGGCTACAATGTGGAATATCACGACAGGATAGGGACGCAGGACGTCTGGAACGGGGAGAGTTCCGAACTCTGGAAGAATGTGGAGGAGGCCTATCCGGATGAAATAGAGGCGTTGTACCGGAAACTGCGTGTAGAAAATCTGTTGTCATACGAACAGGTGATGGAGGAACTGAATACACGCCAAAGTGATTTGTGGTGCGAGGCGATCTATAATGCCGACGGGCAATTTAAATACATTGATCCGCTGATCCATGGTTTCTATGATTACGGAACCAATGAATATGTATATACCGGTGCGTACCTGTATGCATTGCAGGGAAGCCGTACCGAACACAGAAAGTGGTGGCTGTATAATCGTTTCCGCTATATGGACTCCAAATACAATACGGGCAACTATGTGAGTGACTATGCTACCATGCGCCTCTATACACCCACCGACTGGAAAGGAGTGGCACCGGACCCGGACTTCTCATTGATACCGTATGCGGATCAGTACCTGAAAGTGAAATTCGGTTCCTATGGAACCAGCAGTGTACGTGCAGAACGGGGAAAGGTGACAGTGATACAGGCACCGGCGGGCCAGACCCTTAACGATACGGAAACGATCATTTATGGAGCCAGTCGTCTGAAATCGTTGGGAGACCTGTCGGGAAAATATGCCAATACAATTGATGTCTCCAAGGCAGTGCGTCTGGAAGAACTGATCGTGGGTAGCCCTGTAGAAGGATATCAGAATACCAACCTCAAATCTCTGGAAATAGGAAACAACAAAATGCTCCGCAGGGTGAATGTCATGAATTGCCCGGAGTTGACGCAACCTCTGGATGTATCAGGATGTGAGAATATAGAAGAGGTCTATGCGGCAGGTTCGGGTATCACCGGAGTGGTACTGGCCAGTGGTGGTAGTCTGAGCGTGCTTCAGCTGCCTGGGACTATCCGTAGTCTGACGATCCGTAATCAGCCGAAACTGACGGAGAAAGGATTCTGTATAGAGGGAGTATCTCTGCTGTCGAGTCTTGTATTGGAAAATACCCCGATCGATACTTTTGGTCTGTTGAGACGCTGTCTGCAATATGAGAAACCGATTCTGGAACGTGTAAGGCTTCTGAATGTATGGGGTACGGCAGGAAGTACGGAATTACTTACGCAGTTGGCACAAATGGGAGGAGTAGATGAAAACGGAAATGATATCTCAAATGCTGTGGTGACGGGTGTTTGTAATGTACCTGTTGTCTATCGTGTGGATTACGATGTGCTGGTACAGGTTTTTCCGGAACTCACCATCAATTATGAATATATGTGTATCAAGTTTGCCGATCCGGTGGTAAAACAGCTGATGTTGAGCAGATGGGATACCAACGGCAATGGGGAGATCGAAGAGGAAGAAGCCTTGTTGGGAGGAGATCTCGGACTTATGTTCAGGGGCAACCACGAGATAGTATCTTTTGATGAATTCAGGCATTTTGTGAATGTGAATTATTATCACGACGGTATATTCCAGGATGCGTCTTCGTTACGAAGTATATGCCTGCCTCCCTGTCTGAAAAAGGATAACGAGGAAGAGCGGCAGCGGGAAATGGGATATATCATTCGTATCATGTTCTTGAATTGTACATCGCTGGAACATGTGGAAATTCCGGATTCTTATGATGTGATCCAGGGTTCCGCTTTCAAGAATTGTATCAGCCTCAGGGAACTGAAATTTCCTTCCGGACTAAAGTATATTTATACAGAGGCTTTTACCGGTTCAGGGCTTGAGTCTGTTTATCTGCCGGATGCACTGGAAACGATAGATGGAACCGCATTTTCCGAAATGCCAAACCTCAGGTTCCTGAGACTTGGCCCGAATGTGACATCTTTGGGAATAAATATATTGAGGGATTCTCCGAATGTCGAAACGATATTGCTGGAAGCAGTGACCCCACCGGCACATGGATATGCGGCATTAGGCACTAATGCGGCGACGATCTATGTACCGGACGAATCGCTGAATATCTATAAGACTCATTCCTCTTACAGTCAATACGCTTCGCGTATGAAACCCCTGTCGGAATACAAAGGATAACAGAAAGAAGAATACATTATGAGTATATTATCAAATTCAGGTTTTTATGGCTTTCTATGCTCAGCAGCAAAGAAGGCAGGAGAATATATGAGTACATTCGTATCCGGTGTATCCGGATGGATGATACACAACAGTGGAGATGCGGAATTTAAGTCGGTATATGTGCGGGACAAACTGGTCACCAACGAGTATGTATACAATCGTATTCGGGTGTCAGAAGACGAGGAGGTATTGACAAGTAACGGGAAGATCCGGTCGGCGGTAGAGAATGCCGACGGATCTCATACCATCTATCTTGATCTCAGGGAAGGGGATATCAACCCCTTTTGCGACGGAGATCTTTTACAGGGGTATTATCACAGTCCGGAAAACAGTGGGGTGATCTATTCTGTGCAACGAATGACAGTGCAGGAAGATCCGGATAGTGAAGACCAGTCTATGGTGGTGATGTGTGAAGAAGGTAGTCTGCCTCACCGCTACATGGTGATCGTGCGGATAGGGAATATTTTTGATGCCGACAGGCAGTCTTTTATCAAACTCTCTTCCCGTACCAATTGCCAGTATTTCTTTGATGGGATCAACTCTTTTGCTGCTCTGGACAATCCGGATCATGTAAAGTGTGTATTGGGAAAGGCCGATCCGGGACTTTTTCCCTCCTGGGCGGTGAATGCCGTCGGAGGAATGAAAAAGTGGTTTGGCCTGATTGCGGATGGTGTGATCCTTCGCGGACATTTTATTCTGGAAAGTAGCAACAAGACGTTGGACGAAGAACTCGATGAGGTGACTACACGGTTTGAGATACGTGAGGGAGAGATCTCAATGAAGCTGGAGGAGACCCGAAAATATTCCGAACAGGCTGCACAGAATGCGGACCGTGCGGCAGACAATGCAGATCGGGCAGCAAAAGACGCAGATCGGGCCGGAGAATATAAAGAAATC
>DALZBD010000148.1:0-8285 GCA_031977515.1 Bacteroides sp.
GCCCCATTCTCCTCTTTTTATGGCTCAAATAGCCCGCTATTATCGCCAGAAAAATAGAAAAATGGAACTAAAAATAAGCCGGAATAAAGAAACGAGCAAAATGTAAACAGACTCTTATTTATTCCGAATATATTTTTAGTCGTATTTTTCTCTCGCTCCAGCGATAATAGCGAGCTTGTAGAAACGCAATACTTTGCGTCTCAGCACAAACAAATGGAAGATCTGCGTACACAGCACACCGTTCAGCGAAACTAAAATGTAAACAGGCTCTGGGTAGCAAACAAAAAATTAAATGCCTTTTGAATAATTTTTAAACAGACTCTTACTACCTTTACCGGCAAATGAACCTATTTTGTCAGCCGATGAACCGACCTTTCCTTCTCCTTCTTTTCCTGCTTGTTTGCACCTGTTTATACGCTCAGCCCAAACAGGAGGTACGGGCAGCCTGGGTCACCACGGTGTATGGGCTCGACTGGCCCACTACCCGCGCTACTTCCACACTGGCCATGCGACGTCAGCAGGCAGAACTGCTGGATATACTCGATAAATTACATGAAGCCAATTTCAATACCGTTATTTTTCAGACCCGTTCACGGGGAGACCTGAGTTATCCCTCCTCCACCGAACCCTTCACCACCAGTTTCACAGGAAAAGCAAACAGCGATCCCGGCTACGATCCGCTGGCCTTCGCGGTGGCAGAGTGCCACAAACGGGGTATGGAATGCCATGCCTGGATCGTGTCCATCCCACTGGGTAGTAAAAAGCAGGTAGCTGCACTGGGAAAAGAGTCAGTCACAAAAAAACAACCTGCCATCTGTGTTCCTTACAAGAATGAATATTTCCTGAACCCCGGACACCCCGACACGAAGAAGTACCTGATGAAGATCACCGAAGAGATCATTACCCGCTACGATGTAGACGGTGTACACTTCGACTACCTCCGCTATCCCGAACACGCCCCGAAGTTTCCGGACAACAAAGAATTCCGTGCCTACGGAAAAGGCAGAAAGCTGGAACAATGGCGCAAGGACAACCTGACAGAGATTGTGCGCTATATCTATCAGGGAGTGAAAGGCATCAAACCCTGGGTGAAAGTCAGCACCTGTCCGGTAGGAAAATACCAGGATGTGACCCGCTACTCTTCCCGCGGATGGAATGCCTATCACACCGTGCATCAGGATGCGCAAGGCTGGCTGGCAGAAGGGATACAGGATCAGCTCTACCCGATGATCTACTTCAAAGAAGACAATTTCTATCCGTTCGCACTGGACTGGCAGGAACAGAGCAACGGCCGTCACATCGTGCCGGGACTGGGTATCTATTTTCTTCATCCCTCGGAAGGGAACTGGGAAGTAGAAGACATTGAAAGGCAGATCCACTTTACCAGACGGATCGGCATGGCCGGACAGGGACATTACCGGGTAGGGTTTCTGATGAGTAATGTGCAGGGACTGTACGACAGGCTGACAGATCGTTACTATACCTATCCGGCGTTGCAACCACCCATGCCATGGCTGGATGAAGTCGCTCCTTCGGCCCCTTCCGGGCTCACTGTACAGCGGGAAGAGGGAGGATACTACCGCTTAAATTGGGAAGCGTCTACAGATAATGATCCATATAATCCACCGACCTATGTCATCTATGCTTCCGACCGTATGCCGGTAGATACCTCCGATCCGTCCCGTATTGTAGCACAACGGGTATATGAAACCACCTATTCGCATGTATCCCTCTACCCCTGGGAAGAGCGTACCTGCTTTGCAGTCACCGCTATAGATCGCTACGGCAATGAGAGTGAGCCTATTCAGATAGAGTGGGTTGGGCCATGATCCACGCCATATACCGGCTCTGAGGAGTGATCGGAACTAAGGGAAGATAGCCGGATACGAGTCGGCTGTCCGAAACAACAGCAGGTTGTTCCCGATTCATCTTTTCGTGTGCTTCCCGGAGCCATGTAGAAGAAGGGTAATACTCAATCCGGAAGCTTCCCGTAGAGGCAGGATCCATACATGTATCATAAAGTAGGTGCGCCACATATCCCATACTCATCCGCAGATTGATCTCCACACAGGGATGTACACGGTAGAAAGGAGCAGTGGAAAAACAGCAGATCATCATATCTACCCCAAGATAACCTGTATAGACTTTGCCAACCAACACACTCAACTCCTCTTCAAGCGAACTACGTATCTTCCGGATCACTTCCACAGGGACATACACCGACAGATGCTGTTCGATAGCTGCGTCCGAAAGTAGATTGTTTCCTTCGTACGCTCCACTCGCAGTGGTATGAAAAAGAGAATAATTGCAAAAGGTAACGCGGCCCGCACCATCACTTCGGAACCCCATGGCAAAATCCTCCTGTTTCCGATAGACAGGTTCGGCCACTACCCCACCCTGCCGGCGTACTACACGGGCACACCACTGGCGGATATGGGGCGTAAACACACCTTTGCACCAGTTCAGTCCCTTGCCACTACCCGACAGAGGTGCTTTCAGTACGCAGGCTGTTTGCTGCTCTACAAACCTTCCGATCTCCTTTTCATCTGCCAGATAGTGCGACTCTCCACACAGATAATCCTCTTCATTCTGACCTGTAAGCTGTGACAACACCCGCACGGCCTGCAAACGGTGCGACAAATGGCGAAGCAATTCCAGCCGGCCGGTATCGGGTAACAGTTGTAGAGAAACCCCAAGCAGTTCCAGTCGTCTCTTTATGGCAGCATCCCATCCCCAGGTCGAGACTTCCTTCCAGCTACAGGTAGCTACTTCAGGAGCTGTACACAACAGAGGCAAGTGCGGAAAATGCTCCTGCATTTTTCCCAGAAATTCCAGGTTGTAAGCAGAAGGAGCCAATACGCTGCTTCCTGCCGGAGCATACCATACGGGCAGCAAAGCCAGATCCGTAACCATCTGCCTGACAGCAGCCGACGGCATATAATGCGGATCACCATTGGCAAGCGCCAGATCGTGTTCCGGGTTAAAGACCACGAGTCTGTTATTTGACGTACTGTTTCCCATTCAAATATTTCATTTACATTCTGCTGTTTATTTAGTCTTTTCACAAACACGCTATTGATCACAAAAAGACAAACCAGGAGCAAAAATAAGCAGAAACTATGGGTATTCTTCCGTTTGCATGGTATTTTCATCTGTTTCAATGAAGCAAACGAGTCATTTACGAAACTCATTTGACTCAATTACAGGATGCTCTTTTTATCTATGAGACGCAAGGTATTGCGTCTCTACAAGTAAATCACATTCAAAAGAAAACACAAACGATGTAGAGACGCAATACTTTGCGTCTCAGCACAAACAAGGAAACAATTTGCGTCTCTGCGCAAACAAAGGAAACACTTTGAGCCTCAGAAAATAAAAAAACCAACAAAATTTGCACAGGCCCCTAAATAAAAAGGGATAATTTTGCTATCTCCACTTTGCAATTACTAAAATTTAGTTTATATTTGTCCCCTGAAAAACAATATCGATACATGGAAGCATTTTACCGCACTCATGCATACCTTGTTCAACATGCCAATGCTCCTGTTCGCCGCGACCTGATGGATGAGGTTGACTGGAACGACAGGCTAATCGGAATCAAGGGTACACGCGGCGTAGGAAAAACCTCTTTTTTGCTCCAGTATGCCAAAGAAAGATTTGGGACCGACCGTTCTTGCCTTTTTATAAATATGAACAACCTCTATTTCACCACGCATTCATTGGTGAATTTTGCCGGCGAGTTCCAGAAACGAGGGGGAAAAGTTTTATTGATCGATCAGGTGTTCAAGCTTCAGGATTGGAGCCGCGAATTGCGTGAATGCTACGATCGCTACCCCAACCTCAAAATTATCTTTACCGGCTCTTCCGTGATGCGTCTGAAAGAGGAGAATCTCGAATTGCGCGATATTGCGAAAAGTTACAACCTGCGTGGTCTCTCTTTTCGCGAATTTCTCAACCTGCAGACCGGCATGGATTTTCGTGCCTATACCCTGGAAGAGATACTCAGCAATCACGAACAGATAGCCAAAGGTATACTGTCGAAAGTACGCCCGCTCGACTATTTTCAGGACTACCTGCATCATGGTTTTTATCCGTTTTTCTTAGAGAAACGCAACTTTTCGGAAAACCTGCTGAAGACCATGAACATGATGATCGAAGTAGACATTCTGATCATCAAGCAGATCGAATTGAAATACCTGTCGAAAATCAAAAAACTGCTCTATATGTTGGCAGTAGATGGTCACAAAGCTCCAAATGTGAGCCAACTGGCCAATGAAATACAGACGTCACGGGCCACAGTGATGAACTACATCAAGTATCTGGCAGACGCACGACTGATCAATATGGTCTATCCCAAGGGAGAAGATTTCCCTAAGAAGCCATCGAAGATCATGCTGCACAATCCCAATCTGATGTACTCGATCTATCCCGTACGGGTAGATGAACAGGATGTACTGGACACCTTCTTTGCAAACACGATGTGGAAAGACCACAAGGTGAACAAAGGCGATAAGAACTACTCTTTCCTCGTAGACGAGATCATGCCTTTTAAGATCTGCACAGAAGGAGCACGCATCAAAAACAACCCGGACATCACGTATGTCCTGCACAAAGCAGAAATAGGACGAGGCAATCAGATCCCTTTGTGGCTACTCGGCTTTTTGTACTAAGAGGAATTTAATTTTTTACTTAATATTTTTTATTATCAATTATGGCTAAACAGAAGAAATTTCTCACTTGTGATGGTAACCAGGCTGCCGCGCATATCTCGTATATGTTCTCGGAAGTAGCTGCGATCTACCCCATCACTCCCTCTTCGACTATGGCTGAGTACGTAGACGAATGGGCTGCCGCCGGACGTAAGAACATCTTCGGCGAGACAGTTTTGGTAGAAGAGATGCAGTCCGAAGCAGGTGCTGCAGGTGCTGTGCACGGTTCATTACAGGCCGGTGCGCTGACCTCTACCTACACCGCTTCACAGGGATTGTTGCTGATGATCCCCAACATGTACAAGATCGCCGGAGAATTCCTTCCCTGCGTATTCCACGTGTCGGCACGTACACTGGCCTCTCATGCACTTTGTATCTTCGGTGACCACCAGGACGTAATGTCTACCCGTCAGACCGGTTTTGCCATGCTGGCCGAAGGTTCGGTACAAGAGGTAATGGACCTGGCAGGTGTAGCTCACCTGGCAACCATCAAAAGCCGTGTGCCTTTCCTGAACTTCTTCGATGGTTTCCGTACTTCTCACGAGATCCAGAAGATCGAAGCACTGGAAAACGAAGACCTGGCTCCGCTGATCGACCAACAGGCACTGGCAGAGTTCCGTGCACGCGCGCTCAACCCGGGCAAACCGGTGGCACGTGGTATGGCCGAAAACCCGGACGTATTCTTCCAGCACAGAGAATCATGCAACAACTACTACGACGCTGTTCCGGCTATCGTAGAAGAATACATGAACAAGATCTCTGAGATCACCGGTCGCAAATACGGTCTGTTTGACTACTACGGAGCAGATGATGCAGAAAATGTGATCATCGCTATGGGGTCTGTGACCGAAGCCGCGAAAGAAGCTGTAGACCACCTCGTGGCTCAGGGTGAGAAAGTAGGTCTGGTGGCTGTACACCTCTACCGTCCGTTCTCTGCGAAGCACTTCCTCGCTGCCGTACCTCAGACAGCGAAACGCATTGCGGTACTCGACCGTACCAAAGAACCGGGAGCCAACGGCGAACCGTTGTATCTCGACGTGAAAGAATGTTTCTACGGAAAAGAAAATGCTCCGGTGATCGTAGGTGGCCGTTACGGTCTGGGATCCAACGATACCACTCCCGCACAGATCATCAGTGTATACGAAAACCTCGCATTGCCAACTCCGAAAGATCATTTCACCGTAGGTATCGTAGACGATGTGACTTTCACTTCCCTGCCTCCGAAAGAAGAGATCGCTCTGGGTGGAGAAGGTATGTACGAAGCCAAATTCTACGGTCTGGGTGCAGACGGTACAGTAGGTGCCAACAAAAACTCGATCAAGATCATTGGTGACAACACCGATAAATATTCTCAGGCATATTTCTCTTACGACTCCAAGAAGTCGGGAGGTTTCACCTGTTCACACCTTCGTTTCGGCGACAGCCCAATCCGCTCTACCTATCTGGTAAATACGCCTAACTTCGTGGCGTGCCATGTACAGGCCTACCTGACTATGTATGATGTAACACGTGGTCTGCGTCAAAACGGAACGTTCCTGCTCAATACCGTATGGGAGGGAGAAGAATTGGTGAAAAACCTGCCGACCCGTGTAAAGAAATACCTGGCGCAGAAAAACATCTCGGTATATTATATCAACGCAACTCAGATCGCTCTGGAGATCGGACTGGGCAACCGTACCAATACCATCCTTCAGTCTGCCTTCTTCCGCATCACGGAAGTAATCCCAGTAGACCTCGCTATCGAGCAGATGAAGAAATTCATCGTCAAGTCTTATGGCAAGAAGGGTGAAGATATCGTAAACAAGAACTATGCTGCGGTAGACCGCGGTGGCGAATACAAACAACTGACTGTAGATCCGGCATGGGCCAACCTTCCGGACGACGAAGCAGCAACAAACCACGATCCGGCATTCATCAACGAAGTAGTTCGTCCGATCAATGCGCAGGATGGTGACCTGCTTCCGGTATCTGCATTCAAAGGCATCGAAGACGGTACCTGGTATCAGGGAACATCGAAATACGAAAAACGCGGTGTAGCTGCTTTCGTACCCGAATGGATCCCGGAAAACTGTATCCAGTGTAACAAGTGTGCCTACGTGTGTCCACACGCTTCTATCCGTCCGTTCGTGCTCGACGCAAAAGAGCAGGAATGTGCCAACTTTACTACGCTCAAGGCTGTAGGTAAGGTATTTGACGGCATGACTTTCCGTGTACAGGTAGACGCACTCGACTGTATGGGTTGTGGCAACTGTGTAGACGTATGTCCGGGCAACCCCAAGAAGGGTGGCAAGGCTCTTGAAATGAAAACACTGGAAAGCCAACTGGCCGAAGTTGCCAACTGGACCTACTGTGTAGACAATGTGAAGAGCAAACAACACCTCGTAGATGTGAAGGCCAATGTGAAGAACTCACAGTTCGCTACTCCGTTGTTTGAGTTCTCCGGAGCTTGTTCAGGTTGTGGTGAAACTCCTTATGTGAAACTGATCACTCAGTTGTACGGAGATCGCGAAATGGTAGCCAACGCCACCGGATGTTCTTCTATCTACTCAGGATCTGTGCCTTCTACTCCGTATACACAGAACGAACAAGGACAAGGTCCTGCATGGGCAAATTCACTGTTCGAAGACTTCTGCGAATTCGGTCTGGGTATGGAACTGGCCAACCAGAAAATGCGTGCCCGCATCGTGAAAGTGATGCAGGAAGCGATTGCTGGTGACTGCTGCCCGGCAGACTACAAAGAACTGTTCCAGGAATGGATCGACAATATGCTGGATGCTGAAAAGACCAAGGAACTGGCCGGAAAGATCATTCCATTGGTAGAAGCGAAGAAAGACAGCTGTGCACACTGCAAACAAATCGCAGAACTGCAACAGTATCTGATTAAGCGTTCGCAGTGGATCATCGGTGGTGACGGTGCTTCTTACGACATCGGTTACGGTGGTCTCGACCATGTAATCGCTACCGGTAAGGACATCAACATCCTGGTACTCGACACAGAGGTGTATTCCAACACTGGTGGACAGTCCTCGAAAGCGACTCCGGTGGGTGCTATCGCTAAATTTGCTGCCGCTGGTAAGCGTGTACGCAAGAAAGACCTCGGTCTGATGGCAAGCACTTACGGATATGTATACGTAGCACAGATCGCGATGGGGGCCGATCAGGCGCAGACCCTGAAAGCGATCCGCGAAGCGGAAGCTTATCCGGGACCTTCACTGATCATCGCTTACTCACCTTGTATCAACCACGGTCTGAGAGCCGGTATGGGTAAATCACAGGATGAGATCGCCAAAGCGGTAGCTTGTGGTTACTGGCACCTGTGGCGCTACAACCCAGCATTGGAAGCAGAAGGAAAGAATCCGTTCACACTTGACTCGAAAGAGCCGAACTGGGCAGAATTCAAAAACTTCCTCAAAGGTGAAGTACGCTACTCTTCTGTGATGAAACAATATCCTGAAGAAGCAGAAGAACTCTTCCAGGCTGCCGAGGACAACGCAAAGTGGAGATACAACAACTACAAGCGTCTGGCTAAGCAACAGTGGGGTGTGGATGGTGAATAATCAGATATCCTGACTATAA
>DALZBD010000149.1:0-8269 GCA_031977515.1 Bacteroides sp.
CACAATTCTTGTAGAGACGCATATTTGCGTCTTCATATTTGCGTCTACATAAAGAAACGAGCAAAAGTGAAACAGGTTCTAAATAAAAAAATGTGTGTTTTAAAATATAATTCATTTTCATTCGTTTATGATAGAGAGTAGTTCTCATTCGAAAAACAGCCTATAACAATGAAACCCATTAACAAACAAAAAATCAGGAAATCCATGATCATTCCCTTTTCTATTATACTGTTGCTTGTTGTTGCAATTGTAGTTTTTGTACATACTCCCTCTTTTGGTCGTCAACCTCAGGGGGCACGCAAGGAGCGTATCCTTCATTCTCCAAACTATCGCGAAGGTAGTTTTCAGAATATAGAGGAGACGCCTCAGCTTACTTCGGATAAGAGTTATGCAGCGGCTATGGCTGATTTTATCTTTTTCAGGGAAAAGCGTTTACGCCCCAGCCGGGTATTGCCTCGTACCAAGGCCGATCTGCATAATCTTGATCCTCAGGAGGAGGTGATTGTATGGTTTGGCCATTCTTCTTATTTCATGCAGATCGATGGCAAGAAGATCCTGGTAGATCCTGTGTTCAGCGATGCAGGGTCGCCTGTACCTTTTTATAATCGTTCTTTTGAGGGGACAAATGTGTATCAGGCATCTGATATTCCTGATCCGGACTATATTTTCATTTCGCATGATCATTGGGATCATCTGGACTATCCTTCCCTGAAAGCACTGAGGCAGCGTACCGGAAAAGTGATTTGCGGGCTGGGTGTCGGAGAGCACCTGGAACGTTGGAAATTCTCTTCGGAACAGATTGTGGAGCTGGATTGGAACGAGGATGTCCATCTGGACGATGCCTTTACTGTCCATTGTCTGCCTGCCCGCCATTTTTCCGGCAGGGGCTTTTCTCCCAACCAGGCTTTGTGGGTCTCTTTTCTGATCGAGACTTCGGAAAAGAAGATCTATCTCGGGGGCGACAGTGGATATGGAGAGCATTTCCGAAAGATCGGTGAGCGGTTTGCTCCGGTTGATCTGGCTATTCTGGAAAACGGTCAATATGATCCGGACTGGAAGCATATCCACATGATGCCCGAAGAGGTGGTGAAGGCCGCACAGGATCTGGGGAGTCGTCGCCTGCTTCCTGTCCATCATTCGCGTTTTGCTTTGAGCAAGCACGCCTGGGACGATCCGTTGATCCGGGTGACAGATGCAAGTAAGGTGGCAGGTATGGATCTGCTTACTCCGAGGATCGGACAAAAAGTAGATCTGAATGACAGTACATTAGTAACTGTGAAATGGTGGGAAGAGGTGGATTGATCAATTAATTAGTAAAATAGTTGTATACATCTATTTCAGTTACATATCCGGATTGTAGTCAAATACTCAAATCTGAATGGGAATCATATTTTATGACAAAGGAAGGAAAGAACGTTTTTCTATAGTTGAATGGAATCAATAAATGTTCGTGCTATTATATTACACTTTACAACAATTATTTGAAAACAGAAAAGCAGAGGAATATACATTTAGCTTATTCCTCTGCTTTATTATGTATTTGTTTCATCCACTTTGTGCGGACAATTTGTTCTCCTCTGCTGTCTTTGTAAGGTAATAGTGGAAGTAATTAAAACCTGTAAATAATCTCTCCGCTACCTGTACGTCCATCTTCGAGAGTATAGGTCCAAGTCATTGTGATCCAGGGTGTACCGTACCGATAAGGGACACTACATGTGGGAACAGTATAAGTAAGGTTGTTACCGTTAAGTGCAGTACCAGAATAATAAAAAGTGTATTCTGTTAGCTCACCATAATTAGGGTGAATGTACTTTGTATCTGTATAGAAATTCACTGAGGCTGTCTGGCCGGAATAATTGGTGCAAAGAAGAGTATATTCATATATTACTATGCCCTCCCAGGTGGAATAGTGATCTATATCGATAATCCGGAAGGACATACCATTCTCATCTGTTACTGTGTTACTATATGAAAATTCTGTTGCATCCTTATTATTATTGTCGTCCGGATTTGCAAAAAGGCTTGCACTACAAATCATTGCTAATACTAAAAATAAAATCTTTTTCATAACATTCATTTTAATTAATTGATTCTTTGTTTAATGGGTGTTTTGTCGTTTAGATGTCAGGTAATTATCTGCCTGTCCTCGTGAATTACTTTTTTAAATGCACCTCCTTTCATCAAATAAAATATTGCGGATTATGTATGTCGAAAAATTGAAGCATTTTATCAAAAAATATCCGGGAGCATATATTGTGTCTGCCAGGTATATACTTACAGAAAATATTTTTATATATCTTTTTGAATGTTGACTTCATAATATATATAAATTGTGTTGTCATATTTTGGCTTAAATATCCAAATTTAATCACTTTTTTTGTAATAAAGAAATATTATTATGAATATATCTTTGTTTTATATTTTTTATTTGTTTAATGCGAAATAATAAATAAATCGGTTTAGTAAGATATATGAGGAAAAATATATATTAGTATTGTTTGTTTTATATAATGTATTAAATGTAGGTTGTTTTAAAAAAATATTTACGATGTGTAAAAACAAAATGTCTTATAAAATATTCCTTTCAGTATGCTTTTATAATCCTGTATTATTCGATCTTTTTACATATTTAGTCGATAAAGAAAGATAAGTAAATCTCATCTGTAGAGATAAAAATATTTCGGACCTATTCACGTGTTGCAATCGTTGTGTATAAATGAAGAGAAAATATAGGAGTTAGATCGCGCAAGAGATGCAGTGTACAGACAGTTATGTCGAGTTTCTGAAGCAAAAGATTCATTTTGACAGATGTTGAACTTATATATATGAATAAAAGAGCGTGTGCCATAAGTCGTAAAATAGCACGCAGATGACGCAGATAATCGCAGAATGACATAGAGTTTTTTTGTAAATACTGATTATCAAATAACTATTTATCTGAGCGTGTCTGCGTCCTTCTGCGTTCCGCGATAAACCGGGGTCTTCGATCTGTGTGCTATAGTGTAAACAGGCAATCCTTATTTTGTAATCTCAATCCGGTTTCTGTCAGGATCGAGCACCACATTTTCGTAAAAACCGTCTTCGGTAGTACGGGGTTCTCCGACAATACAGAAACCCTCTTTTCTCAATCATTCGGTGAGGGTATCTACCTTCGCTTTGCTCCTATGGAAAAGGCTATGTGGGTGATGCCGATGTATTCCTGGGAAACTTCTATCTGCGGAATATCGGGTCTTCGCATAATTTCCAGAGAGGTGCTCCCTTCTTTATCAAACCAAACGAAATAGGATTCAAATTTTTTTTGAGAATTGGTGTATTTCTCTCTACTGCGACCTTCAAAATAGGTCGTATAGAACTCCCTAAGTATCTCAGGATCATTGGTCCAGATAGCTACTTGACCCATCTTCATAAGATATCTTCTTTAAGTAGTGCATATATATGAAAGTCCATTACTTCTCCGTTTTTAATCACGGCTTTGCGAAATATTCCTTCTTTGGTGTAACCTGCTTTTTCCAGCACCCGCATGGAGGATGGGTTTTTCTCAAACACGCCTGCATACAGTCGTGTAAAAGGTAATGTCTCAAAAGCAAGCAACGAGGCTTCGCGAACCACGTCTGTCATGATGCCTTTGTTCCAGAAAGGTTCGCCCAACCAATAGCCGATCTCTGCCGAAATACGTTCTACATCTTTTCCGGCAACAAACCCTATTCCACCTACAGCTTCACCTTCTATATCAATGGCAAAATTGACTGGCGATCCGTTTGCTGCCTCTTCCTGTACCATCGTGATGTATGAGTGGGCATCTTCTTCTGTGTAGGGATGTGGCATTCCGTCGCGCACGTTGTTCCAGATATGTATGTTATTGATATAGTGTGTCAGGGAAGGTATATCTTCCAGATACCAGGGGCGTAATCTGTATTTCATTGTTGATCCTTTCTTTTTAGTATTATAGGATGCGCTTTTTTTAGACAGAAGAACAGATGAACAAAAAAAATCAGAGTCTGCAACTAATTTATAGACTAAAGATATGTTCTTTTGTTCTTCTGTCTAAAAATGGCTTTCACTACCTTTGCAAAGGTAAATAAAATCAGATGTAATCTTTTCTTTAAGAGATATTTTTATGATACGACCTTTTCGTCCCGAAGATACAGATCAGTTGGTACAGATCTGGCTGGAAGCCTCTTTATTGGCACACGATTTTATTCCGGAAAATTATTGGAAGGAGAAAACGGAAGCTATGCGGTCTGTGTATCTTCGCGCCGCACAGGTATTTGTTTTTGAGAATGATGAGACAGGCTGTGCGGAAGGGTTTATAGCTATGGTAGAAGACTATCTGGCTGCTCTTTTTGTTGCTCCTTCCTGTCAGGGAAAAGGCATTGGCAGGCAGTTGATGGAGACTGTCAGGGAACAACATACCCATATACATCTGGCAGTATATAGTAAAAATGAATCCGCACTCACATTCTACAAAAAACAGGGATTTGTCTGTAAGGAAGAGCGTATCGATCCGGATACGGGAGAGAAAGAATGGGTAATGTGGTGGGAAAGGAAATAGAAGCTGGCTTTTGCATCTTTACAGGAAGATAGCAGGTTCACCTTTTTCGCATCACTCTGTTTTTGAGTGCATATTTCTCTTCTACTACCCGGTCTGTTGGAAAAAAGGTGAACCGGATCTGCCAACCATTATCACGGAAAGAGAAGATCCGTCCGCTGATTCCCTTGTCTGTGATTGCGTGGTATTTTTCCCGGAGAAAATGTGTATAGCCTACAGGTAATTCCGCACCGCAACAGATTACTTCCGCTGTAACGAAGAATCCCGGAAACTCCATATCACCTGTTTCCCGGAGAATCTGTTCTATGTGGTCTTCTCTCAGATGCAATCGAGTATTTCGTAAAAATAGATCACTCGTTCTTTGATCAGTTGCATATTGCGGTACGCGGATATCACAGGCCACATGGTACCTCCTTCCCGGTAGAGTTTTCCGGTAATGAGTTCGCTATTGATCTGCTTTTCGCTGTCTCTGTATTTGAGCCATGTACGTTGTCCGTTCCGGAAGAGTTCTTTATGTTCCGGAAGAGTAATACGTTCCATCACCAGGCGGTAGTATTTGTTGAGTAAGTTGTCGTACTTTTCTTCCATGTACTTCGCTGTTTGTATCATGTCTGAAGTGGTGAATCTCTCTGCCTCAGTCAGGAAATAATTTACACTCTCTATAAACAACGTATCTGAGGTAAATTCGATCCTGATCGCATCGTATTCCGGGTCCCATCTGTTCCGGACTATTTTTTCTCGAATGAGAGTCTTTACACGTTCTTTGGCTTGTGTTTCGCACGATATAATTATTTCTTCAAACTCCGGCTTTTGTGCCTGTGCCTGCAGGCACCAGAGCAAACAAATAAAAAAGGTGTAAAAGAAGTTTCTTGTTCTCATTGTTCTTTCTTTATCTATTCTATTCATCTTTTTATAAGAGATATTCCAGTAGCTTGTAAAGATAGGTCAGGCGTTGTTTCATGATACCAACTCTGTAGTACTGAGAAGATAAGATCAGTGGTAGTCGGTCTGTTTTCGCATATGTTTCATGGGATATGAGCGAAGTGACGATTTGCTTTTCGCTTTCGTCGTAGGTCAGCCAATTATTTTGTGTATCCTTAAACTCCTGTTGATGCTCTATAGGAAGCAGCTTCACAATACGTTGAGAATATGTATTCAATAGTTTCCGGTACCTCTGCTCCTTCTCCCATATTATATCTATGGTAGAGCATCTGTGATCTTTCTGCAGATAATCCTGTAAATATTCTATAAATAGAGTATCCGTAGTAAAGGCAATTTTTTCTGTATCTGTCTGAGTATTCCACCGATAAGATTGTATTTCATCTTGCACGAGCGAATCCATGCGTACAGAGAGCAGGCTTTCGTAATAAGCAACAATCTCTTCAAAAGTTAATTCTCCATCGATGTTGTCTTGTGCCTGAACGGATAGACAACAGGCAATAGGGAAAAAGAGAATGTAGAAAAGGCGAACTCCTTGTTTCATTGTTTTTTCTCTTTAAATATATGGAGCAACCGTCCGTAGCTGTCGAAAGAACGACGGGAGGCCAGAGAGATCGTAATCATCAGCGAGAGCATGGAAGCCGTGAAGGTGATCACCATGATCATCATCTGGTATTTTATAGCTACATGGGGGCTGCTCCCTCCGAGGATCTGCCCGATCATCGTACCGGGTAGAGCCACTAGCCCCATGACGGAGATATTGGCAATCAGCGGGCTGAATGATTTGATGATCGCTTCCCGTATGAAGGGGGCTTGTGCTTCGGCACGTGTTGCCCCATTGCCCAGAAGGTAATAATAAAGTTGTTGTTCCCGTTGCAGACCACTGTAATAGGTGTTGAGAGCAATTACGTTGCTCGAAAGCATATTGCCCATCAGTATGCCGAAGATAGGTATGAAATACTGCGCGCTGAATACATTGTCCAGTTGCAATACCACTCCTAAGAAATAGAGCCCTACCAGTGTCACACTGAATAATAAACCTACGGATATGGGAATGAGCAGGATAGACCTTTTGAGATGAGTACGGCTCACGGCTGTCTGTGAAGCCACAAAGATCATAATCACTACCCAGAGGAAATTGATCCAGGGACTGTCCCAGAGAAACAGGTATTTCAGGTACATACCTATCAGAAAAAGCTGAACGATCATGCGTGCCGTGCCGACCAGTGTGGCACGTACCATACCCGTTTTGAATTTCCACAGGTAAAAGACCGGAATGCACAGGAGCAACAATCCGATCAGTAAGCTGCTATATGAAATATCTATGGTTCCCATCTGTTGTGTTTGAATGTGTGGTGGTTCAGAGAAACAAATGCTGGTCGCATCCTCTGGCAAAACTCTTATCGTGTGATACGGCCAACACGGAGTGCCCTTGCTTTGTCTGCCTTCGGAAAAAGGCAAGCACCTTACCGGACGACTCCGCATCCAGGGCCGAAGTGGGTTCGTCTATGATAATCAGTGGCTTGCCCAGCATGGTAGATACGGCGATCATGATGCGTTGTCGCTGCCCGCCGGATATTTCTCCTACCCGCTTTTCGTACAATTCCTGTTCGATACCCAACTGGGAGAAGCAATCGAACAGCTGCTGTTCGGAGAAGGAGATTTGTTTGTTGTGTCTCAGGCTAAAGGGGAGCCTGACCATCTCTTTTACCCATTCAGAAGGGAGTGCGAGTTCCTGTGGTATCCAGGCAATACGTTGCCGTATGTGGTCTATGGTATGCCTGTCCGAGTGTATTTTATCTACAGTGATGGTACCTCCGGAAAGAGGCAGAAATCCCAGAATGGCTTTCAGTAGCGAGGTTTTGCCACAGCCCGATTCTCCTGCTATACAGGCGATTTCTCCTTTGCGAAGATGCATGGAGAAACCGGAAAAGAGTGCCTCTTCTCCAAAAGAAATACAGGCGTTGTCTATGTGTAGCATTGTCGGTGACTAATTTCCTGTAAATATACAAAGGATTTTAGAATATCCGGTTTATGAGGGAGGAATAATGGGAAGATACGTACTGAGAAGAGAGATAGGTGTGGTATAGAGCAAAAGAATAAATCAGTGCGTATACTCTGTGGATTGACTTTTTTTGCCTTATTATAGGACTGTTGCGGAGAAAGTACCTGTCTTTTATCTGCAGATCATCTGTCCTTTGCAAACAAAGTACCTGTTCTTTGTTTGTGGAGATCCGGGTGTCCAACCTATGGAGACCCGGATGTCCAATGGGTGGAGACCCGGGTCTCCAAAAGTAAAGTACCTGTCTTTTACCGGGAAAGGACAGGTACTTTACTTGCTGAACACAGGTCGTTTCCAGAAACATCTCTGTATGTGTACCTGAAAGGTGAAACGGACTGTTTGAGATCAGATCTCTTCCTCGTTTTCTTTAGGGTTATTTTTCTTGCGTGAAGCAGTGAAACCTGTGGTTTTTTCTTTCACTCTGTTTTCTCCCAACAGGGATTTGTTTTTGGCATACTGCTCACGTGCCTGAGCCTGCTTGTTGGCGATATCTTTCACCAGTTGTTTTTCTCTGTTCATGATTTTCTGTTTTTATAGATTTCTCTCTTTGACAAACAGAGGTCGGTGATGGTTCGGTGTTTTAAGGAAGTTTGCGGAAACAGCAGGTATATCTGAATAATGGTAAAACAAATTTTTATGGTAGTACGAAAAGTTTCTTAGAAGTTGTTTCTAATTTGTTTATGCTGAGACGCAACGTATTGCGTCTCTACAGGTGTGTA
>DALZBD010000150.1:0-8200 GCA_031977515.1 Bacteroides sp.
AAAAAGACAAAAGCACTTCTCGACAACCGCTCCAAAGGATTCGGAAGTATCGGCAACACCTACCTCAAAAACCTGCCGGCTTCTACCCTGGCTTTTATAACCCTTGCCATCCAGGGGGAAGAGATCAAAAAAATGATGCTGGAAAGTGAAGACCTGCGTGCTGTAGTTCCTATGGACGCGATCCAGGAAATAGCCCCTCTTCTCGACAGTTTCAAAGGAGACGTTACCATCGCCCTGACCGGCGTATCATTGGATCGTCGTTTCAATCCCAGTCCTTCCGTAGTGATGCTGGCTGAGATCAAAGACAAAGAATCTGTCAAAGAGTTGCACAGACTGATCGAAGAGGAATCCGGTCTGGGGATCAAGAAAAGAGCAGAGGGTGAATATGTACTCTCTTACGGTACGGATATATACCTCGGACAAAGAGAAAAGACATTCTACGTAACCACCGATCTGTCGCTGTTGGCCAACCTCGAAAAGGGACTGGACAAAAACATGAAAGAATCTTCCTATGCGTCTCACGCCAAAGGCAAAAGTACCTACGCAGTGCTGGATATAAAAGCTGTACTGGATATGCCTCTGGTGAAACTGGCTGCTGGTATGGGAGGTGAAGAGGTACAGACCTACTATCAGCTGGGCTCCTTGTTTGAGTACATGGAGATGTACATGGAAAAAGATGGCAGCGGTGTTATCTCTCTGCAGATGGCAAATAAAGAGACAAATGCATTGAAGCAGGTAGTAGATTTCGCACGCGGATTCGCCGGCCTTTAACCACTAAATGTATGAATCAGATAGTATTGCAGCAAACACTTCCCGAAGTGTTTGCTGCACGTGAATCTACCCCTTCCGATATCTGGCAACAGGATCTGATCTTCCGCAAGGGAGAGATGCACCTGATCGAAGCCGCCTCGGGCACAGGCAAATCGTCTCTGTGCAGCTACCTGTATGGATACCGGAGCGATTATCAGGGTACGATCCGGTTTGATGATACGGACATCCGGTCCTTTTCCGTAAAAGATTGGACAGACATCCGGCAGCACACGCTCAGCTTCCTGTTTCAGGATCTGCGTATCTTTCCCGAACTCACAGCCCTGGAAAATGTACAACTGAAAAACAGTCTCACCCGACACAAGACCGGGGAAGAGATCGTTGCGCTTTTCGAACGATTGGGCATTGCGGATAAGCTTCATACCCCGGCAGCAAAGATATCATTCGGACAGCAGCAACGGGCAGCATTTATCCGCTCCTTGTGTCAGCCTTTCGACTTTATCCTGCTCGACGAACCTGTCAGCCATCTCGATGATGCCAACAGCGGGATACTGGCAGAGATACTGCTCGGAGAGATAAATGCACAGAATGCAGGTGTCCTGGTAACATCCATCGGAAAACACCTCCCTCTGGACTATACCTATATATGGAAACTATAAACAGTAACAACTGATCTTACTTTTTTTCAGTTAACGAATGAATCCTTTCTTCTCATGAATCGACTTGTCTGGAAATTACTCCGCCAACACATCAGCATCGGCCAGCTGACCGGTTTTTTCTTTGCCAACCTGTTTGGAATGGTCATTGTATTGCTGAGTATTCAGTTTTACAGAGATGTGATCCCCCTGTTTACACAGGGAGAAAGTTTCATGAAGAAAGACTACCTCATTGTCAGCAAAGAGGTAGGTGCATTCAAAGCGTTCAGCAAGAAAGGCAATACATTCACCCCCGAAGAGATCGAAGACCTGAAAGCACAGTCTTTTACCCGCAGCATTGGCAGGTTCACTCCTTCCCGTTTCGACGTATCGGCAGGTGTAGGTGCACGGGGAATGCAATTCTCCACAGAGATGTTTTTCGAATCGGTACCGGACGAGTTCATCGATGTAAGTCTCAACAAATGGAATTTCGACGAAGCTTCCCGCTCACTGCCCATTGTAATCCCACGCAACTACCTGAATCTCTACAACTTCGGTTTTGCCCAGAGCAGAAATCTGCCTCAACTCTCAGAAGGAGTTATCAGCATGATCGGAATGGATATACGTGTAAGAGGCAACGGACAAGCAGAATCATTCAAAGGAAACATCGTAGGATTTTCCAACCGGCTCAATACTATATTGGTCCCGGAGAGTTTTATGGAGTGGGCCAACAACAAATTTGCTCCCGGATCGGAGATCACTCCTTCCCGCCTGATCCTCGAGGTAGACAATCCGGCAGATGCTACCCTGGCACGTTATTTTCAGGAAAAGGGATACGAAACGGAAGACGACAAACTGGATGCCGGAAAGATGACCTACTTCCTGCGCCTCGTCGCAGGTATTGTGCTTGCGATCGGACTGGTGATCAGCGCACTCTCTTTCTATATATTGATGCTCAGTATCTATCTGCTGCTTCAAAAAAATACAGTGAAACTGGAAAGTCTGCTGCTTATCGGCTATAGCCCGGGGCAGGTAGCACTCCCCTATCAGATACTGACACTCACACTGAACCTATCCGTGTTGTTGCTCTCCATGCTTATTATAGGAGTGTTGCGCGCGCAGTATATGGAGATGCTTGTACAACTCTACCCCGGACTGGGTGGGCAATCACTGTTTACCGCTGTATGCATAGGAACTCTTTTGTTTGCGATCGTAAGTCTGATCAATCTGATCAGTATCCGAAGAAAGATCATGAGTATCTGGAAAAACAAAAGTTAAGATTGGATAGAATAAAGAAAAGTTTTGTACGATAAAAATGCCCTGGGCAGTTGGTATGAAGTAGAATGTCAAACGGCAGATCCTCTGTGTATAAGTTCCCTGTTTTCTATGCAAAAACCCGACATCTGTCTGTCCGGGAACAAACATACACTCTGATCTCTATGAGTTGCATCCATGACCAGAGAAAAGGGCATAAAAAAAGGAGTCACGCCTGACTCCAACCTTTGTTAACCTTAAATCTAATACTATGAAAAACACATTGCAAAGGTAGGCATTTCTTCCGAAAAAACAAGAGTTGTGTGCGAAAACGGTGCATTTATAACACCATTTAAGATTTACCCCTCCTGCTTTCACTTCCTTTTTCATATCTTTGTAAAATAGACAGAACAACAATAGAGCATAAGACATTCAGAGGCTGCCCCTCATGAATAGACTACATATCTGTTCTTTTGTTCTTCTCTCTGAAAAAGGCTTTCACTATATGTATAAAAACTAAATTTCTCAGACACATGCCAGGATATGACCTGATCACTATATTAGGACCTACCGCCTCAGGAAAAACCCCATTTGCCACCGCACTTGCCTATGAACTCAACGGAGAGATCATCAGTGCGGATTCGAGGCAGATATATACAGGTATGGACCTGGGTACAGGAAAAGACCTGCAGGACTATACCGTATGCGGAACATCTATCCCCTATCACCTGATAGATATTGCCGAACCCGGATACAAATACAACGTATTTGAATTTCAGAGAGATTTCCTGGCTGCTTATGAGGATATCAGGGAAAGAGGAAAATCTCCGATCTTATGTGGGGGTACAGGAATGTATCTGGAATCGGTACTCAAAGGATATAAACTGCTACCGGTTCCGGAAAATCCGGAGCTAAGGGAAAAACTGGCAGACCGGTCATTGACCGAGTTGACCGAAATGTTGAGTTCTTACAAAGAGCTTCACAATTCTACGGATGTAGATACGGTAAAACGAGCCATACGGGCCATCGAGATCGAAGAATATTACCGGGAGTATGAACGGGAACACAGAGATTTTCCACAGATAAAAAGTCTGATCGTTGGTATCCGTATCGAACGGGAAGCACGCAGAGAGAAAATATCACGCCGGCTGTGCCAACGCATCGAAGAGGGCATGGTGGAAGAGGTGCGTACGTTGCTTGCAAATGGCCTGACTGCCGCCGACTTGATCTATTACGGGCTGGAATACAAATACCTGACACTGTATGTGACGGGTGCTCTGACCTACGAAGAGATGGTAGGCCAGCTGGAAATAGCCATTCATCAATTTGCCAAACGACAAATGACCTGGTTCCGGGGTATGGAAAAACGAGGGTTCACAATTCACTGGATAGAATCGGAACTTCCCACGGAGGAAAAGATCGAAAGGGTGCATCGGTTGCTGGCGGAGACATAGCATCTTCTCTTCCGATCCCGGACAGAGTTACTTTGCGTCTCAAAGAGCCAACGATCAGCGGGAAGAATAAAGATACAAGCTATATTTAAACAGTGATGTAAAAGTTTTAACACAATTCAATTGTAAGAAAAAAGTTGCTTTTGTAGATAAATCCACAACTCTCTTTGTATATTTGTAAAATATAGGATGCATCCTGACACATTTTTTAGACATAAGAACAAAAGAACATATTTTTCTATCCTGGCTTGTTTGTATAGTCGGAATTTCTTTATAAAATACGTTTGTTGTTCTGTCTGGAAAATAGTTTTCATTTTATGCAGGGGCAAAAGCAAAAGCAGTCTGAAAAGAAAGGAATAACATGAGTGTAGAACCGGGAAAATGGGGGGTGATCTACAACCCCAAAGCTGGAACACGGAAGGTGCAGAAGCGCTGGAAGGAGATCAAAGAGTACATGGACAGTAAAGAGGTATCTTACGACTATGTGCAATCCGAAGGCTTTGGGTCTGTGGAAAGGCTGACTGGCATTCTGGCCAACAACGGCTACCGTACCATCGTGGTGGTAGGAGGAGACGGCGCGCTCAACGACGTGATCAACGGGATCATGCATTCCCAGGCAGACGATAAAGAGAATATTGCTATCGGAATCATCCCCAACGGTATCGGAAACGATTTTGCCGAATACTGGGAGATGGACATGGATTATAAACATGCGGTGGATACGATCATCAACAACCGTCGCAGAAAAATAGATGTGGGTTATTGCACCTATTTCGACGGAGAACATCACCAACGCCGATACTTTCTCAATGCAATGAATATAGGCCTGGGAGCCAGATTGGTAAAAATCACGGACCAGACCAAACGTTTCTGGGGAGTAAAATTTCTCTCTTACATAGCGGCTTTGTTCCTGATGTTTTTCGAACGTAAACTCCATCGTGTGCATCTGAAAATAAACGGCGAACATATTCGCGGACGTGTAATGACTATCTGTATAGGAAGTGCCCGGGGATATGGACTGACTCCCAATGCGGTACCCTACAACGGTTGGCTGGATGTCTCAGTGATCCATCGCCCCAGATTCCTGCAGATCATATCAGGATTGTGGTTGTTGATACAGGGTAGAATATTAAACCATAAAGTAGTAAGACCTTACCGCACCAAAAAAGTAAAAATATTCCGCGCGCGCAATGCCGCAGTGAACCTGGACGGCAGGCTCCTGCCCAAACAGTTTCCATTGGAAGTGAGCATATTGCCCGAATCAATCACGCTGATCATACCCAAATGATCTACAGGAGATTCCCTGCCCATAACAGGGTATTCTGCTTTTCATAAACCAACTATTTTTATTGACTATAATGATTGAACAACTCCGTAATCATCCTTCCGGCAACTTTTTCCTTCTGGCCGGTCCCTGTGTCATAGAAGGGGAAGAGATGGCCATGCGTATAGCAGAGCAGATCACCCGTATGACTTACAAACTGAGTATCCCTTATGTATTCAAAGGCTCTTACCGCAAAGCCAACCGCTCGCGTATAGACTCTTTCACCGGAATAGGAGACGAAAAAGCCCTGAAGATCCTACGTAAAGTGAGCGAGACCTTTGGTGTGCCCACAGTAACAGACATACATACCGCGGAAGAGGCAGCAATGGCTGCCGAATATGTGGATATACTTCAAATACCCGCCTTTCTTTGCCGGCAAACCGATTTGCTGGTTGCCGCCGCACAGACAGGAAAAGTCGTGAATATCAAAAAAGGTCAGTTCCTCTCCCCGGCAGCCATGCAGTTTGCAGCTTCCAAAGTGGTAGAAGCAGGCAACGATCAGGTGATGCTCACTGAGCGGGGAACGACTTTCGGGTATCAGGACCTGATCGTAGACTATCGCGGAATACCGGAGATGCGATCATTCGGTTTTCCCGTAATACTGGACGTGACCCACTCCCTACAACAACCCAATCAGACAAGCGGAGTCACCGGAGGAATGCCACAATTGATCGAAACCGTTGCAAAAGCCGGAATCGCCGTAGGAGCCGATGGTATATTCATTGAGACACATGAAGATCCTTCCGTGGCGAAAAGTGACGGTGCGAATATGCTCCGCCTGGATCTGCTGGAAGAATTACTCACTCGTCTGGTACGCATACGGGAGGCTATCCGTTGACTGAAACTCACACTGAGTACACTTTTTTCGAAAAAAGTAAACTCTTGTTGTGATTTATCCGTACTTCCTACGACTGATGTAAATGAAACGTTCAGCCACAGCAGGATGTATCAAAATTATCTATTCCTGAATCGAAGATCGACGAAGTCAATCAATAGCTGACCAAGTCAATGGGTCGCTGACGAAGTCAATGAGTAGCTGAGCAGGCCAACCAATAGTTGACAAAGTCAATCGAAAATCGATGGTAGGATTATACCAGCCCTGTAGGGGCTGATATGGATAAATAACCGCAATGCGGCCGGATAACCAACTGCGATGCAGCTTATAGAAAATATTCCATATAAAAAATTTAATTTAAAATAAAAATGAAACATTTACTTCGTAGTTTATTTGTAGCTGTGTGCATGATATGCAGCTTCGCGCAGGGAGCTCTGGCGCAACAGATGCCTCCCATACCGATCGACCCGGATGTACGCATCGGTAAGCTCGATAACGGACTGACTTATTACATCCGCAGAAATACCCAACCGGAGGAACGGGCCGACTTCTACATCGCCCAGAAAGTGGGTTCCATACAGGAAGAGCCTCAGCAGAGCGGATTGGCTCACTTCCTGGAGCACATGGCCTTCAACGGTACCACCCATTTTCCCGGGGATAATCTGAAACAGTACCTGGAAAGTATCGGTGTGAAGTTCGGTGAGAACCTGAATGCCTATACTTCCATCGAGGAGACTGTATACAACATTACCAATGTACCCATCACCCGGGCAGGAGCCATAGACTCGTGTCTGTATATCCTGCACGACTGGTCTAATGACCTACTGCTGGAGCCCGAGGAGATAGATAAAGAACGCGGTGTGATCAACGAAGAGTGGCGTACACGCATGAGTGCCATGCAACGCATGATGGCCAAAGCGCTGCCACAGATGTATGCCGGCACCAAATACGAAGATTGTTTCCCCATCGGAAGCATGGAAGTGGTCAACAACTTCCCCTACCAGACACTGCGCGACTATTACGAAAAATGGTACCGTCCGGATCTGCAGGGCATCGTAATCGTAGGAGATATCAATGTAGATGAGATCGAAGCCAAGATCAAGACTATCTTTGCGGATATCCCGGCACAGCCCAATGCAGCGGAACGTATCTACTATCCGGTGAACGACAACGTGGAGCCGATCATTGTGATCGAAACAGACAAAGAACAGCCGTATGTACAGGCTATGATGTTTAGCAAGCACGAAGCTACTCCGGATGAAGCAAAAGGCACTCTGGACTATATGGTACAGCAATATGCAAAAAGCCTCATTGCCACCATGCTCAACAACCGTCTGGACGAACTCAGACAATCGGCTGAGCCTCCTTTCATTCATGCTGCCACAGAAGATGGGATCTTCTTTGTAGCCAAGACCAAAGATGCATTCACCGGATATGTGATTTGTAAAGAAGACGATATCCTGGGTGGTATGTCTACTGTACTCCGGGAGATCGAAAGAGCGCAACGCTTCGGATTCACCGAAACCGAATACAGCCGTGCCAAAGCCGACTACCTGCGTCAGTTGGAATCTGCATTCAACGAAAAAGACAAACGTAAGAACCAGCAATACGTAAACGAATACGTACGCCACTTCTTAGACAACGAACCGATCCCCAGTATAGAAGATGAATACAACATCATCAGCCAGATCGCACCTAACATCCCGGTACAGGTACTCAACCAGATGATGGCACAGCTTGTACAGAAGGAGGACAAAGTGATCACGATATTCGGCCCCGACAAGGAAGGTCTTGTCTATCCTACCCACGATCAGATCCTTGCGATGCTGAAAGACGTTCAGAACGAAGAACTGACAGAATATGTGGATAATGTTTCGGATGAGCCTTTGCTGGCTGTGAAACCGGAAGGTGGCAGGCTTGTTTCGGAGACTCA
>DALZBD010000151.1:0-8199 GCA_031977515.1 Bacteroides sp.
AAAGACCCCGACACAGAATTCTATGGCAGAGACAAATATGGCAACTAGCAAAGGAAAAAAGAATGGAAACCAATCGGCAACGCCGAAAGCTGTCAGGTAGTCCTGGATCTTATAGGTAAATCCCAACGGGTCCACGGCTTTGACAAAGCCGGAGAAGATGAACAAAGCAGCCAGTACAAACCGACAGAGGTTTGTTCCTATCACGAATACCGTATGTGTGGTCTTATTCTCCAAATTCTATTTTGATCAACCCGAATACCGAATAGTTTATCATATCCATGTAATTGGCGTCAATCCCTTCCGACACCAGGGTGTCTCCATCCAATGTTTCTATCTGCTTGGTACGAAAGATCTTCATCAGGATCAGGTCTGTATAGGAACTGATCCGCATGCTTCTCCAGGCCTCGTCATAATCATGATTCTTGGCCATCATCAGATCCAATGCCTCCTGTGCAAACCGGTCGTACAGACCGATCGCCTCCTCGGCCGTCATGTCAGAGGGCTCACCGTATCCTTTTTCCAACTGGATCAGGCCGATGATCCCGTAATTGACAATGGCGATAAACTCCGACCGGATGTCTTCTCCGACCAGGCTGACGCCTTTTGTCTCTATGCTTCGGATACGATTGGCTTTGATAAAGATCTGGTCGGTAATGGATACCGGTCGCATGATGCGCCAGGACGGACCGTAATCGTGGAGTTTTTTGACAAACAGGTCCCTGCAAAGGGCTATGACATGTTCAAATTGTGATCTGGTATCTTTCATCTCCTTTCAAATTGAACACAAAGGTAGCAATAAATAAAGAAATACGAAAAGAGGGTGCTTTTAATTAACTTAAAAATACCCTCTTTTCAATATCTGTTAATTACCGGATATTCAAAATCTATATCTGTTTGTTTTACGAGCAACGCAGTACCTGCCCGATCCGTAAAGTAGTGGTCCGCTTGATACCATTCAACTTGCACAGCGCATCGATGGAAACTCCCTGCTGTTTGGCAATCTTCGACAGCGTGTCGCCCGATTTCACTTTGTGATACTTTATATTACCGTTATTGGCCAGATTGGTCTTAGAGCTGCCTCCCGAATTGGACTTACCACCTTTCTTAAAGGTATAGGAGTCTGCTACAATATCCTGTCGCTCAAAGTCGAACATCAATGCCGGATTGATAGGGATACCCAGAAAGCGGATTTCAAAATGGAGGTGAGATCCTGTAGAACGTCCGGTGTTTCCACCCAAGCCGATCGGTTCACCGGCTTTTACGAGTTGATTTTCTTTTACCAGGTGCTTGGAAAGGTGACCGTATACAGTCTCCAGACCGTTGTCGTGACGGATCACGACATAATTGCCATATCCACGGCGTTCAAACTTCACGATACGCACTTTCCCGTCGAATGCGGAAACAATCGTATCTCCGATCTGAACTTTTACATCAATTCCGTTGTGCATCCTTCTCCAGCGGGGACCGAAGGGAGAAGTGATCCGTGTGTTGGTAGTGGGCATGGCAAAGTCGGTAAGATCTATCTCGTAATTCTCCGGAATAATAGCCGTACTTCCGTAAGAGTTTACAAACTGGTTGTTCCAGTTGGGATAGATGTCCAATGCCGGATATTCTGCCTGCTCGGCTTTGATCTGCTTCTGCAGAGCCAGCGAATCTACCGTTTTTAGTTTCTTATCAATAGGTGCCTGGCGGGCGATCAGATCCTGTGAGAAGGAATTCAGGCTGAATAAAGCTGCCGCGACAAAAGTCACCGTTTTCATACACTTAAATCTCATGTTCCTTTGTTAGCTTCAATTTCGTTAATATTCATCGCAAGCGTACAGATAAGGGAAAGTAACCTGTTGGTACTCAAATATCTCTTCAGGTCTGAAGAAACGGTTGAGCTCGGCTACTGCTGTTTCAGGTGAATCGGAAGCATGAACGATATTTTCCTGAAAACTCATACTGTAGTCGCCCCGGATGGTACCCGGAGCCGCCAGACGGCCATTGGTAGGCCCGGACAGCGTGCGAACCGCCTGGATCGCATCTACACCTTCGAAACAGCAAACTACTACCGGAGATGTCATCATAGCGTCTTTTACCCGTTGGAAAAAAGGCTTTTCGCTCAGGTGAGCATAATGGTCGCTTAAAACCTCGTCAGTCAATTGCGTCATTTTCATTCCTGCCAGACGCAAACCCTTGCGTTCGAACCGGTTAATAATCTCACCGATCAGCGAGCGCTGTACAGTACAGGGCTTTAAGATAACTAATGTTTTCTCAATCATCTCGTATAGTATTCGAAGGTTATATTACTTTATTGCTTGCAAAATTCTTCCAAAGATACTAAAGATCAGCAATATGAGAAACAAAACCTTAACTTTTTTTGTTTGTCCCCCATGAACAAAAGCAGAAAAACAGGGCATAAATGCTTAGAGATAGGATGAATAGCGGGAAAATATGTTTTATAGCATATTCCGGAGAGCAGAGGGATCTTAACGCTTCTTTAGAAACTGTTTGGATTTTCTACAAATAGAGCGAAAGCTGAATGCAAAGAGAAATTTATTTCAGATATGTTAAAGCGCATCCTATATTCTATAACTAATTTGCTAAAGCTGATTTTTGGGTTCTTTCTTCAGTTTTCTTTTTGTCTGCTTGTTCGTTTTCCGGGATACATTCTGAGAGACATGGAGATGGATTAAGAAGGACTCTGGAGGGTTCTGGGAAGGTCCGGAAGGGGTCTGGAGGGGTCTGGGAAGGTCTGGAAGGGTCCTAGGGGTCTGAGACGCAAGGTATTGCGTCTCTACAAGTATATCACCTCCAAAAGAAAACACACAGGGTGTAGAGACGCAATACCTTGCATCTACAATACCTGAACACTATGTTGCCTGAACGATCAATGAAGCGAATAAAGAACACGTATAACAAGTAAAACCTAAAAAAACCTAACTAATTGAAGCCCAATTAACATTAGTCTTTCGTAACGCTTTTAACTGTTGCCACAACACAGTATTTTCCGCTCTTTCTCCCTGCGGATCAGCGTCTATGATCTTTTCGGCGATCTCCCGGACGTATTGCATAAGTTGTCCGTCGCGGGAGATGTGAGCGATCTTCAGGTCGAAAGCGATACCGCTCTGCTGAGTCCCTTCGAGGTCTCCCGGTCCGCGTAGTTTCAGGTCTGCTTCGGCAATCTCAAATCCGTCGTTGGTACGTACCATGATCTCCAGCCGTTTTCGGGTCTCTTCCGAGAGTTTATAATTGGTAACGAGGATGCAATAGGACTGGTCTGCCCCACGCCCGACACGCCCGCGCAACTGATGGAGTTGCGAGAGCCCGAAGCGTTCGGCATTCTCGATCACCATGACCGAAGCATTCGGCACATTCACTCCGACCTCAATCACCGTGGTAGCCACCATGATCTGGGCTTCACCGCTGACGAATCGTTGCATCTGTTCGTCCTTCTCAGCGGCTTTCATCTTCCCGTGTACCTTACAGACTGTATGATTGGGGAACTCCTCGCAGATATGCATATAACCCTCTTCGAGATTTTTGAGATCGATCTTTTCACTCTCTTTGATGAGTGGATATACAATATAGACCTGACGGCCTTCATCGATCTGCCCCTGTATAAAACGGTACAGGCTCTCCCGCCGATTGTCGAACTGATGGCTGGTGGTAATGGGTTTGCGACCGGGGGGCAATTCATCTATGATGGAGACATCCAGATCACCGTATACAGTCATTGCCAACGTACGCGGAATGGGAGTCGCAGTCATGACCAGTACATGAGGAGGCTGCATATTCTTCCCCCAAAGACGGGCACGCTGAGCGACTCCGAAACGGTGTTGCTCGTCGATCACCACCATGCCCAGTGAGGAAAAGCTAACAGTATCTTCAATGACCGCATGGGTACCGATCAGGATATGTACATCTCCAGTGAGCAGGCCGGAAAGGATAGGCTGACGTTTTTTTCCTTTAACGGAACCGGTCAGTAACTCTACACGCACATCCATGCCATAGAGCAATTCACGGATGGTCTCGTAGTGCTGATTGGCCAGGATCTCCGTAGGCGCCATCAGACACGCCTGGTATCCATTGTCGAGTGCCATCAGCATACTCATCAGTGCCACCAGGGTCTTTCCACTCCCTACATCTCCCTGCAGCAACCGGTTCATCTGTTTGCCACATCCGACATCGTACCGTATCTCTTTCAACACACGCTTCTGGGCACCTGTAAGCTGGAAAGGTAGATTCTGGGTGTAGAACCTATGGAAGATCTCACCAACATTCTCAAAGACAAAGCCCCGGTATTTGCGCTGCCTGTCCCGGGCATAACGCATGATATTGAGTTGAATATAAAAAAGTTCTTCAAACTTCAACCGGTATTCCGCCCGGCGCAATTGCTCGGGATTGGTGGGGAAATGGATCTGCCTGAGTGCCTCGGTCAGCGGCATCAGGTGATATTCGTGCAACAAATATTCCGGTAACGTCTCTGGCAGGGGATCGCTCACCATATTGACCACCGTAGCGATCATCTTCTCCATGGCCTGTGAGTTGAGGAAGCTGCGCTTCATCTTCTCTGTGGTATGGTAATACGGGCGCAGCCCCATGGTAGACAGACGCAGGTCGGCCGGATTCTCGATATCGGGATGGGCGATGTTGATGCGTCCGTTGAATACGGTGGGTTTGCCAAAGACAATGTATTCTTCACGCAGTTTATACTTACCCGGGATGAACTTAATGCCCTGAAACCAGACAAGATCTATCACTCCCGTACCGTCGGAAAAGTGAGCCACCAATCTTTTGGTACGTCCCTCACCAAACGTTTCAAAACCAAGGATAGTGCCTTTGAGCTGGATATGGGGCATGTTGCCATCTACCTCGCGGATCCGGAATATCCGGCTGCGGTCTACATATTTATAAGGGAAATAATAGAGCAGATCGTGCATGGAGTAGATACCCAACTCTTTGTTAAGTATACCTGCACGCTGGGGACCCACTCCGGAAAGGAACTTTATGTCTCTTGTGGTCAGATCGAACATGACAGCAATGCAGCGGCTATTTGCAGATCAAACGGTGTGGTGATCTTTATATTCTCCCGGTTTCCTTCGACCAGATAAACGTTTTCTCCCAGAGCCTCTATCACAGAGGCATCGTCGGTAAAAGAGGCATTCCAGTCCTGTTCATACCCCTGCTTTAAGAGATCCGTATCGAATACCTGCGGGGTCTGTACCAACCGGAATTTCTCCCGGTCTACCGTATGATTCTGTGTTCCTTCTGTCTGACGCACGGTATCTACGACAGGAATGACCGGCACCACAGCCTTCAAAGAGGCAGCTGCTTCGTAGCAGCGGCAGATCACTTCCTGTGAAACAAACGGGCGAACACCGTCGTGCACGCCCGTAAGCCTTTCTTCGCCTACCAGAGCCAGCCCGTTTTTCACCGAATGAAAACGGGTCTCTCCTCCGTCGGCTATCAGATGGAGCAGATCAAAAGCATGTTGTTTGCAAAGTTGCAACCAATACTCCTGCTGAGCCGAAGGAAGCACAAGTACGATCTTCATAGACGGATCGTACCGATAAAACGCTTCCAGCGTATGCATAAGGACAGGGCGACCTCCTATCGGGATAAACTGCTTGGGCAGTTCCTGTCCCATACGAAGCCCTTTTCCTCCGGCAACAACGACAACAGCTTTCGACATAGATCAGGGGTTGATGCACATGGCCTGTACCAGTTCTTCTCTTTTGGCTTTTCCTTCCAGGATCTCCACCAGAGTCAGAGCGAAATCGATAGCCGCACCGGGACCTCTGCCTGTAATGATGTTGCCGTCTACCACCACCTGCTGGCGCACGATCTCCGCACCTTCGAGGAACTGCTCAAATCCGGGATAACAAATGGCTTTCTTACCCTTCAGCAGTCCGAGCTTGCCAAGTACCATGGGAGCGGCACAAATAGCAGCCAACGGTTTATCCTGTTTTACATAATTAAGAATAAGCTCACGCAACCCTTCATGATCACCCAATGTGGCTGCGCCGGGCATTCCTCCGGGAAGTACCAGCAGATCGGCATCCAGGAAGTTGCATGCTTCAAAGGGAGCATCACATACTACAGGTACTCCATGAGCGCCAGTCACTGTCTGATCTCCGGTCACTGACACCAGTTGCACATTCATCTCCGCACGTCTGAGTATATCTACCGTAGCGAGGGCTTCAATCTCTTCAAAGCCATCTGCGAAAAACACATAAGCTGTATTCATAAATCATATTATTTAGGTGTTAAACAACTATCTCAGGTTAAAAAAATAAGTGATCGTACCCGCCTGATTACCCACTCCGGAAACTTCGCTGAAGCGTGCCTTCCTGGCTGCCTCTTCCGCAGCTTTTCGCAAGGCTGTATTCACCGTATTGGTTTGCGGATTGATGCTCGTAGCAGTAACCTGCCCGGCAGGATTCACGGTGATATTAACCACAACACGCCCCTCATCCTGCACATTATATACCGGGCGAGGTAGTCCTCCGGGCCCTATGGAACGGCCGTCCAGACTGAATGTACCATATCCTCCGGTACCTGTAGTGGCTCCTTCGGAAGCATTTCCATCCCGGCTGCCCTGTGCACCTTCTCCTTGCGTATCGCCACGGCTACCCATCTCCGCACCCCGTCCGAAAGCGCCGGCAACTCTCTGGTTGGCTGCCGCGGCAGCGGCTTTACGTTCCCGCTCTGCCTGCTCTTCGGCCAGTCGGCGTGCTTCTGCTGCCCGCTCGGCGGCGGTCTTCTCCGGTTGCGGTGTCTCTTTTTTCGGATCGGCTTTGGGAGGAATCGCTATACTCTCCTCGTCACTCTGCGTGATCATATCCTGCTCTATCGATTCGCTGGGAAGATTCTCCGGAATGTTTTCAGGAACTACTTCCACATCTACCAGAGAGCCCGGATCGAATCCGCCATACGCATCTGCCACATCGCCCAACATCACCGGGACACCTCCCTCCTCTTCGGGCTGGGGTATGGCGAAACTCACCAGAATAAGAAGAGCAAAAAGTGCCAGATGCACCAAAAGGGCACCCAACGCACCTGCATATCTGCTTTGTTTCTTCTCTTCCATCTTTATCCTTTCCGCATCAACTACCTTCCTTCGGGAGGACGGGTAGCCAATACCATTTTGAATTTATTCTCATTCGCAATGTTCAATACCTTTACGATCTCCCGATAAGGAACGGATTCGTCGGCATAGAGTGCCACATACATTTCCGGCTCACGGGCGGCACAACTTTGCAGAAAAGGAGTCAGTTCTGTCAAAGTGAGAGACTGCTCCTTGTCGTTGCCGAAAGCCGCATAGAAATTGAGTTCCCTGTCTATGATCACCCGTGTGAGTGGCTTGGCAGAGGTCTGCTGTCTTCCCTGCGGCAGCAATACTTTGATCGCATTGGGAGAAACCACTGTCGAAGTGATCATGAAAAAGATCAGCAACAGGAAGATCACATCCGTCATGGATGCCATACTGAATTCCGGCGATATTTTTGTTCTGCGTCGTAACACGGTTTTTAAGTTTTAAGTTTTGAGTTCTAAGTTTTGGTTTGAAGTTCTCGGTTTTGAGTTCTAAGTTTTGGGTTTTAAGATGTGAGTGTCTCCACGGTACTTATCACTTACGATCTATCACTTAAGACTTATAATTCACAACTTAGAACTCAAAACTTATAACTTCGCAGGCTCATTGAGCAGATCCATAAAGGCCATGGTCTTGGCTTCCATTTTATGCACCACACGGTCTACCAGGATCACCAGGTAGTTGTAGGCAAACATGGCTACAATACCTACCACCAATCCTCCTACCGTCGTGATCATGGCCTCATAGATACCACCGGATAGCAACGTAATATCAATATTATTACCGGCATTGGCCATTTCGTAGAAAGCACGTACCATCCCGGTCACCGTACCGAGAAAACCGATCATCGGTGCTCCCGCGGCAATGGTAGCCACTACCGGGATACCTTTTTCCAGTTTGGCAACCTCCATATTACCCACATTCTCAATAGCAGCCTGCACATCATTGACAGGACGTCCGAGACGATTGATCCCCTTTTCGATCATACGGGCAGAGGGGGTATTGGTGACCCGACAATAGTTGAGTGCCGATTTGATGTCCCCACTGAGTATATAATCTTTTATCTTGTCCATAAACATCGGATCTTCTTTCCCGGCTTTACGGATCACATAGATACGTTC
>DALZBD010000152.1:0-8199 GCA_031977515.1 Bacteroides sp.
ATCTTTTTTTGCTGTTTTTTTATTTTTGAGAGAGAAATATCTTTTGTAATTCGATTGAAAGATATAGGGTTACCTCTGTTTTATGGCAAAAGAAAGAGAGTAATATTTAAATGATGAAAAGCATTTTTTACTAAAATCCAAGCTGTTAAATAGATGTTAATGCTTTCCTTTTTTAGTTATTTTTTTGATAACTAAAAAGAATGAGGCTTCAAGTCTTGTTTTTTTGTAAACTAAAGAGTTGTCTTTTAGGCTATTTAGTTAAATCATTTTTAGCCAGATCCTTTGTCTTGGTTAGGTGATAAAACTTTTCTACAAGCAAAGCAATGGCTCCGTCTCCTGTCACATTACATGCCGTACCGAAACTATCCATCCCAATATACAGAGCAATCATCAGTGCTTGTGTGGACTCGTCGAAGCCAAGCATAGAGTGCAGAATGCCCAGTGCTGCCATGATGGCTCCGCCTGGTACACCGGGTGCAGCTACCATGGCTATTCCCAACATCAGAATAAAACCTGCGAACATGGGAAAATCATAGGGCATTCCCTGCATCATCATCAGTGCCAATGCACATGCTACGATCTTTAATGTACTCCCCGAAAGATGAATGGTGGCGCAAAGAGGGATGACGAAACCAGCCACTTCTTCGGAGACACCCATCTTTCTGGTCTGTGCCAGAGTGACAGGAATAGTAGCTGCGGAAGACTGAGTGCCCAACGCTGTAAAATAGGCCGGTAGCATCGTAGACAAAAGCTTCAGGGGATTGCGTCTGGTAACGCTGCCGGCTAATGTATATTGCAAAAGCAATACCAGGATATGAATCAGAAATATGATCCATATAATATTGATAAACAGCTTTATAATAGGCATTACCTGTCCCGAGTAGGTCATGCTCAGAAAGATCCCGAATATATAGAGCGGAAGTAGAGGAACGATAGCCATGCGTATCAGCCTGAAGATAATGTCATTGAAATCACGTGCTACATTTTTCAGTGCATCGCTGGATATCGCAGCCAGTCCGAGACCCAGAATAAAAGCAAGTACAAGCGCCGAAATCACATCCATGACAGGAGGTACTGTCAACTGAAAATAGGGGAGCAGGGATTCACCTTCCTGAAGAGATTCGAATGACATTCCCGGAGTGATCAATTGCGGAAAAATAAGTTCCCCCGTAAAGTAAGAAAAGAATCCTGAAAAGATAGTAAAACCATAGGCCAGCAATACAGTGGTAAGCAACATCTTTCCGGCAGTCTTTCCGATATCGAAAATAGCTACGGTCACCAACCCCAGAATGATAAGCGGAATGGAGAAGTTCAGGAACTCGCTGAAGAGAGAATTGAAAGTCACAAATATGCGAACCATAGGAGACGGAAGAAAATTTCCAACACCTATACCCAGTAAAATGGCGATTACAATTCTGGGCAATAGACCTATATGTAAATTTTTCATAACAAATGTTTGCTCGATGTTGGCAAATGTAGTATTTTTGAATGATTTTCACCGAACAAAAGCCCTTTTTAACTGTTATAGTTAATGAACGATTAATATAATAATTCTTAATTACATGGATCAGAAAAAATCAGATATCGGGCTTATCGGATTGGCGGTTATGGGAGAGAATCTGGCTCTGAATATGGAGAGCAAAGGATGGCAAGTCTCTGTCTACAACCGTACTGTTCCCGGAATTGAGGAGGGTGTTGTCGAACGTTTTATAAATGGCCGTGGGAAAGGACTGCATCTCCAGGGCTATCTGACAATACCCGAATTTGTCTCTTCTCTGTCTTCACCTCGTAAGATCATGATGATGGTACGTGCCGGAGATGCTGTAGATGAGTTGATGCAACAACTCTTTCCACATCTGGAAGCTGGTGACATATTGATCGACGGAGGAAACTCTAACTATGAAGATACCAACCGCAGGGTTGAACTTGCAGAATCCAAGGGGTTCAGGTTTGTAGGTGCCGGAGTTTCGGGAGGCGAAGAGGGGGCATTGAACGGCGCCTCTATTATGCCGGGTGGTTCTTCGGAAGCATGGCCTGAGATCAAACCTATCTTACAAAGTATTGCAGCGAAAGCACCGGATGGTGCACCTTGCTGCGAATGGATCGGTCCGGGCGGGTCGGGTCATTTTGTGAAAATGATCCACAATGGTATCGAATACGGAGATATGCAGTTGATTGCTGAGGCTTATTGGGCCATGAAGCAGCTGCTTGGTATGGACAATGAGTCTATGGCGGATGTATTCGGCAGATGGAATGAGGGAAAACTGCGTAGCTATCTGATCGAGATCACTTCCTCTATTTTACGTCACAAAGATGGCAATGGGCACTATCTTGTCGATGATATACTGGATGTGGCAGGTCAGAAAGGAACCGGAAAGTGGGCGGTCATCAATGCGATGGAGCTGAGTATGCCTCTGGGACTTATCGCTACTGCTGTATTTGAACGTAGTCTTTCGGGACAAAAGAGCCTACGCGAAGAGGCTGCCCGGTATTTTCCTGCTGAATACAAAAAGGAACGTACCTATGAAGCAGCATATCAGGACCATTTGTTTGCTGCACTGTATGCATCCAAACTGGTTTCTTATACACAGGGCTTTGCCGTGCTTCAACAGGCTTCCCTACAGTTTTCCTGGAAACTGAATCTGGGACAGATCGCTCAATTGTGGCGTGCCGGATGCATTATACGGAGTATTTTTTTGAATGACATAGCAGCTGCTTATGAGGCAGCTCCCGATTCTATGAACCTCTTGCTTACCCCTTATTTCCGGGAAGAGGTCAAAGGAATGCTTCAGGGATGGAAAACCGTGGTTGCCGACTCGGTCCGGGAAGGACTGCCTGTACCGGCATTTTCTTCCGCCCTGAATTATTTTTATTCGCTGACTTCACGAGACCTGCCAGCCAATCTGGTGCAGGCACAACGTGACTATTTTGGAGCCCACACGTTCGAACGCAGGGATGCGGCACGTGGAAAGTTCTTCCATGAAAACTGGACAGGACACGGGGGTGATACTCAATCCGGAACTTATAACGTGTAATAAATCTGATAATCTGAAAAAAACGATGGGTAACAAACACGCTGAACATTCTTTTGCAATGGTCATTTTCGGCGCGTCTGGTGATCTGACGAAACGAAAATTGATGCCTGCCTTGTATGATCTATACCGAAACAAACGATTAGCTGAAAATTTCTATGTTTTGGGCACAGGACGTACCATGTATACCGATGCTGAATACCGGACATACATGCGTACACAGCTGGGAGAGTTTATTACTCTGGCCAGTCAAGACCCCGATGGGGTAGATGATTTTGTGGAACATTTGTATTATTTCTCTATGGACCCTTCCCTGGCCGATCATTACGGTCAGTTGAAGCAGCGTCTGCAGGAACTGACTGCGGGCAGGAAAACGGATATTCTCTTCTATCTGGCTACTCCGCCTGTGTTGTATGGAGAGATACCTCTCCATCTGAAGGAGGTAGGACTGAATGGTGAAGAAACCCGTATCATTGTGGAAAAACCATTTGGGACAGACCTGAAATCTGCTCAGAAGCTCAACGAAGTATATGCTTCGGTATTTGAAGAGGAGCAGATCTACAGGATCGATCATTTCCTGGGTAAGGAGACTGCACAGAATATTCTGGCGTTTCGGTTTGCCAACGAGATCTTCGAGCCGGTCTGGAATCGCAACTACATAGATTACGTAGAGGTTACGGCGGTAGAAAATCTCGGAATAGAAAACCGGGGAGGATATTACGAAACGGCCGGTGCTTTGCGTGATATGGTTCAGAACCATTTGATACAATTGGTCGCATTGGTGGCCATGGAGCCTCCCACACGGTTCAATGCAGATCATTTCCGGAACGAAGTGGTAAAGGTATATGATGCGCTGACTCCACTGACAGAGAAAGAAATGCACAAGCATGTGGTGCGCGGACAATATACGGCCGAGGGAGATAAATCTGCCTATCGGTCGGAGAAGAATGTAGATCCGAAATCACAGACCGAAACTTTTGTAGCTATGCGCATCGGTATCGACAACTGGCGTTGGAGCGGCGTACCGTTTTACATACGTACCGGAAAGCAGATGCCCACCAAAGTTACCGAAGTTGTCATTCATTTTAAGAAAATCCCCCATCGGATGTTTCACTACAGCGACGGAAGTCATCCGGTACACGATACATTGATATTACGTATACAACCCAATGAAGGCATTGTGCTTCGGTTTGGAATGAAAGCACCTGGTTCGGGATTCAATCTGAAACAGGTTTCCATGGACTTTACCTACCAGAGCCTGGGTGAGCAGGCAATAGGCGATGCCTATGCCCGTCTGATTGAAGACTGTATTCAGGGAGACCCCACACTTTTCACCCGAAGTGATGCCGTGGAGTCGTCCTGGAGATATTTCACTCCTTTGCTGAATGATTGGGAAAAGAATATACATGCACCGCTCTACGGCTATCCGGCCGGTACTTGGGGCCCTCCGGCAAGCGAGGGAATTATGCACGAACATGGAGCCCGATGGACAAACCCATGTAAAAACCTGACAAACACAGAACAATATTGTGAGTTATGAAACCATACATTTATCCTTCTGCCATCGAAACAGCCCGGGCGCTGATTTTGCATCTGGTGGAATTATTGGAAAATGAACCCGACAGAATTTTTCATATAGCCTTGAGTGGCGGAAGTACGCCGGCCCTTATGTTTGACTTATGGGCCAATGAATACAAAGAGATCACTCCCTGGGAACGGATGTGTTTCTATTGGGTAGACGAACGCTGTGTACCTCCTAAAAATTCTGATAGTAACTATGGTCTGATGCGACTTCTGATGCTCAATGTCGCACCTATACCTTATGAAAATGTATTCCGGATCATGGGTGAGAATGATCCGGAGCAGGAAGCCCTGCGCTATTCAAAACTGGTGGAGGAGCATGTACCACAGGTAGACAACTGGCCCCGTTTTGATATCGTTCTTCTGGGAGCCGGATCGGACGGACATACTTCTTCGATCTTTCCCGGACAGGAATACCTTCTTACCTCTAAAAAGACATACGAGCGGAGTTATAATCCGCACAATGGTCAGAAACGTATCGCACTCACCGGACAGCCGATCATGAATGCCGAAAGGGTCATTTTTCTGCTTACCGGGAAATCTAAAGCAGATGTGGTATATGAGATATGCTCTTCCGGAGATACCTGTCCGGCAGCATACATTGCCCATCATGTGGAAAATGTAGAATTATTTATGGACGATCCGGCTGCTACCCGTCTGGGAAGGTAGCTCCCGTCCCAAGCATAGTTGTTTCTATTTTGTTCCATGCCCTGTCTGCCGGAGCGATCCGTAGACAGGGCATTTTATTTCTGTTTTGTATCGGTATGTGTAAGCTCTACCGATCCGGGGCACCTTATGCACGGAGGCGAAGGTGGGCGAGGTGGTAGAACTATAGGATAATATCGGATCTATTTTCTCACCAGCGTACCGATTGTTTTTCCCGAAAGAATATCTACCAGATTGATCTGCCCCTGATTTATTACTCCTTCCAGCGGTGAATGATCTTCATTGCGTGGATGCAGGCTGGTTATGTTTTCTCTGATGTCGTATGTATATCTGTAGATACTATGCAGAATACCTGTAGTCAGTACCAGCTCGCTCTCTGTCCGGGATATAAATCTCAGAGTGACGTAGGATTCGTTGCTTAGTTGCTGACACCATTCTGTCCCGGCCAGGGACATCGGATCTTCATCGTTTTGACAAGAGAAAAAAGAAAGTGCACATAATAAAAACAGGTAGGCGTACTTTTTCATGGCATTTGTTTTCATGGATTAGACATTAGTCTGTTCTTTTCTGACAAATGGTTTGGCTCCCATGTAGGATAGATCCTATAAATCTTCATTCAAAAATGTTTAGTTATCTATAAACTCTTCACATGGACCATACTACAGATTAATCCTTTTTCTGAAACTATATAAGCCGAGAAGAACAGCCGTATTTATTATTCTATATATTGCGAATATGAGATTATTTTCTTACAACTAAAAGCTAATAAAAGTTAATGATGCTGTTTGCTTCTTTTCTGTATGCAATAAAAAAACCGGAAACTACAGGAGTTCAGCACTCTCACGTAGTTTCCGGTTGGAAAAGTATGTTTTATAACCTATTTCAAAACTGCTACATTACAGGGGCACATATTCCACAAACGCTTCCATGGCTTCGTAAGAAGCCAGCCCGAGGCTGTTGTAGAGATCGGCAGTGGCATGGTTGCGGTCTTCGCTTCGTTGCCAGAAGAGACGTTCGTCGTTGCCCATAAACGGGGCACTTTCCATTTGCGACTGGTGTTTGAGGATCGAATTGCGTTTGGCGCGCAGCTCTTCCGGACTGATGGGCACTGCCATTTCAATGTTCTCAATTTCCCATTCGGCCCAGGCACCGCGGTACATCCAGATGCGGCAATCCTTGAGCCACTTGGCTCCTGCCTCTTTCTCTACATCTATCGCGGCAAATACAGCATCGGTACATACCTTGTGCGTTCCGTGCGGGTCGGCCAGATCACCGGCTACAAATATCTGGTGTGGCTTGGTCCTGCGCAGCAACTCCAGGATCACCTCTACGTCTGCTTCGCTGATGGGATTCTTCTGTATCCGTCCGGTTTCGTAGAACGGCATATCCAGGAAGTGGCAACGATCGAGCGGGATGTTGTTGTACATACACGCCATGCGTGCCTCTCCGCGTCGGATCAGTCCTTTGATCGTCAGGATATCGCGTGTATCCATATCTCCGTCTTTCTTCACGCTGAGGAATTGGCGTATCTCGGCATATTTCTCTTTGATCACCTCGTCTTTGTTGTCGATAAACAACTGGTTGAAGCCATTGATGAAATGCAGGAAGCGGATCACCTCTTCGTCGCCTACGGCAATGTTGCCTGAGGTCTGATAAGCCACATGCACTTCGTGCTTCTGCTCTACCAGCCGGCGCAATGTACCTCCCATAGAGATCACATCATCGTCCGGGTGAGGAGAGAAGATCATCACCCGTTTCGGATAAGGCTTGGCCCGTTCGGGACGATAGGTATCGTCGGCATTGGGCTTTCCGCCCGGCCATCCGGTGATGGTATGCTGCAGATCATTGAAGACCTTGATATTTACGTTGTATGCCGATCCGTAGAGAGCCAGTAGTTCGCTCAGACCGTTTTCGTTGTAATCTTTATTCGTGAGTTTCAGGATGGGCTTTCCCGTGAGCATACAGAGCCATACGATGGCGCTGCGTACCAGTTTGTCGTTCCACTCACAGGAGGTCACCAGCCACGGCCGTTGGATACGGGTCAGGTGGGCGGCAGCCGACAGATCCACCACAATGTGCGCGTTGTTGTGCGTCTGCAGGTAAGAGGCAGGGATGTGATCCACTACTTTTCCTTCCACACACTCTTTGATCATATCTGCCTTATCCTCGCCCCAGGCCATCAGGTAGACCTTCTTTGCCGAAAGTATGGTAGCTACCCCCATGGTGATGGAGCTGATCGGCGTACTTTCCAATGTACCGAACATTTTCGAAGCCTCCAGGCGCGAAGCATTGTCGAGCAGGATCAGGCGGGTGGTCGAGTTGAGGCGCGATCCCGGTTCGTTGAAAGCGATGTTACCCACACGTCCGATACCCAGCAGGGCGATGTCTATGCCACCGAAGCTTTCGATCCGCTGCTCATACAGGCGGCAGTATTCGAAGATCGTATCTTTGGCGATAGTACCGTCCGGGCTGAAGATGTTCTGTTTGTCGATGTCCACATGATCCAGAAACGCCTCTTTCAGCGCATTGAGGTTGCTGTTGATCGCATCCGGCATCAGCGGGTAGTACTCGTAGAGATTAAATATGACTACGTTGCGGAAGCTCAGGCCCTCTTCTTTGTGCATCCGGATGAGTGCCGAATAGACACTTCGGGGTGAACTACCTCCCGGCAGTGCCAGGATACAGAAACGTCCGGCGCGTTGCTTGTCGCGGATCGCCTGGGCAATCTCTACCGCAATGTGTTCCGAACCTTCCTCTACGGATTCATAAATATCCGTAGGGATTTTTTCCAGTCGGGTCAGTACCGACTTCTCAAATGCATTCTCCGGTCTGTAGTATTTGGGGGAGACCCGGTTGAGACTGATCTGAGAACTGAGATTAGTTTTCATAAGTTCTTCTAAAGTTATGTTAGATTAAGAGT
>DALZBD010000153.1:0-8175 GCA_031977515.1 Bacteroides sp.
TAAACAATTCATATTCTCTCTATACAGAGCCTATTTATCTGTATTTGTTCATCACACAACCCACTTTTTTCTCCCAAATTTATTCATGCCTTACTCTTAATCCGGTTTTTTGGTTAAATTTGCATTTGACGATTTACAACATACCAAAAACACACATAACTCATGAAGCATTTATCCATCCGCGTAGCGTGGCACGATCATAAATGGGACGGAACTGTCTGTCGAAAACCCTATGAAAATACCTATTGTACCTGTCTTCCCCGTATTGCCAGTGAAAAAGACGAATGGGAAGAAGAGCTGGCCGGAAGAGAATGGAACGAACTCACTTCGGAGCAACTACCGGTTTGTAAAGGGGAGTGTGGAGCTTTTATGAACAAAAAAGAATACAAGAGAGGTTTCACTCATAACTATGCAAAATTTCAGGGCGGAAAGGACATTCCTCACAAAGTACTTTTGCCTACTACCGTAACTGTACCTCCCTATTCCTTTTTCGGTGTTCCTTTTTGGTATATGCTGAAAGGCAACAGTAAAGAACTAAATAGTATATGGCCTGATCTGCCTGCAGACGAACGTTCTCCTTTTCAGGCAGATACGTGGGTATATAACCGGGAGAGGCAATATGCTATCTTGAAATACTTCTTCGACCAGATACAGGAAAATAAATCGTTGGTTGCGTTTTATGCCAAAAACGGCAATCCTATTGACGAAGAGAGCAGGCGCCTTATCGTAGGTTTAGGAACAATTACGAAGAAGTATCCTTTGATGGAGTATGAGTCGACTGCCGATTATACGTATCCTTTCTGGGACAGGCTTATGACACACAGTATTCGGGAAGATCTGAAAGAATCCCAAGGATTCCTCATTCCTTATCAGGAGTATCTGGACTTGCCCGAAGAGTATAGAAAAGACGGAAAGAATAAATACGAATTAATGGATGAACTCAAAATTACGCTCAACAGTGTCGGAACTGACGGAAGCGTTTATGATGAGTTCTCTTACGGCTGCGGGGCGGTGTCTGACTATACCATGTTGTCTTTACTGTCACAAGCAAAGAAATGTATCGAAAAGGTAATCGAACATAATATTGTAGGTGGCGACTGGGCGAAACAGCTTAAATGGATAGATCAACAGGTGAGTCTTGTCAAAAAGATGATGGGTCCTTTCCCTGCTTTCAGTGATGCGTTGAATGCGATTGGAATCAGTTATGCATACCTGATTGAACAGGATCTTCGTAATAATGGTATTTGTCAATTGAAAGACAATCCGTGGCATTGGTTTGAAGAGTTGACTGCCGGTCGTATTCCGTGTGAGAAGAGAATGGCTTATTTTGCCAACCTACCCCATTACAAAAAAGTTTGGGAGACATTGAACGATGAACGAAAACAGACGCTGCAATTACTTTCCCGTTTCCAACTCAATCATAAACAAATTAAAAAATGGTTTGAATCTTCTTTGTCCACCCAGCTGATTCATAATCCGTATATCCTTGCCGAAGAGGACAAGGGAGATACGGAGAATTATCCAATCTCTGTTTCCATGATTGACGCGGGAGTTTTTAAAGACCCTGCTATACAAGGCGAATATACTCCGCAACCGCCTACCTTGGTAGAAACGGAAATAGACCATAGACGTATACGAGCGCTTTTGATTGCTATATTGGAGAATGCATTGGAAGAGGGAGATACGCTATTGTCTTTACAGGAGATGGAAGATCGGCTGGATAATCTGAAACTGGAAAAAGATTCCCATATCCCTATGGGGTATGTAGAAGCGAATAAGGAATTTATTCAAGAGAAGATTACGCTGCACAATTGCAATGGCCTGACTTCTTTGCAACTTTCTCTTTACAATAATATTGAATATTACCTGCGCAGGACTTTTTTGGCACGGGCGAAGCGGTCGTTACCACATGTAGAGGAGAACTGGGAGCAACTGATTATGGATTCTATTGACAGTTTCTCGCCGGACAACCCCAAACATCAAAGTGCCTTGCAAGACCAGACCCGGGCTTTGCAGCAACTCACGGAAAGGAAACTATCTATCTTACATGGTCCTGCGGGCACCGGAAAAACAACAGTTATGGGTGCTTTGTTTGGTTCCAAAACCATTCAGGATGAGGGGATATTATTGTTGGCTCCTACGGGAAAGGCACGGGTGAGACTGGGTCAGATGGCAGATACGGAGGCTTTTACGATTGCACAATTCCTGACGAAGCAGGGTCGGTTTGATTGGGCTACCATGCGGCCTAAGTTTGATGGCAAAATGACATATAAAGCTGAACAGAATGTCATTATTGACGAATGTTCCATGCTGACTGAGGAGGATTTTTATGCGCTGTTCAAGGCGTTGGATCTGGCTCATGTCAAACGTATTATTCTGGTAGGTGATCCTTACCAGCTCCCTCCTATCGGACCGGGCAGACCTTTTGCTGACCTGTGTAATTATCTTGAATCGATAGATGAAGATCATGCGGATTCTGCTGCAAAAGCAGCTTTGGCACGGTTGAGTGTAGTGGTTCGTACGACCACTCGAGGACTATCGGACACGCTGACGCTGGCTTCCTGGTTTTCGGGACTGAAACCTAACAAAAATTCGGATGAAATCTTCTCCCGGCTATCAGATAATGCACAGTTAAACGACCTGAGCCTGTATTGTTGGGAGGAGCCGAAACAACTGGAAACCCTATTGAAAGAGGTGTTGATTGAAGAGTTGGGATTGGATACAAATAACCTGAACCAATCTTTTTACGCCTGCCTGGGATTGCATCAGACTTCGGAAGCACGCAAAAACCCGAGCTGTGTGGAAAACCAACAAATTCTTACACCGGTGCGGAATCCACTCTGGGGAACTTACAACCTCAATAAGCTGATGCAGCAACTGTTTCAGAGTCCTTCTGATCGGGAAAAGCCTGTGAATATAGGTGTACAGAAGATATATACAAAGGATAAGGTGATCCAACTGACCAACGAAAAGAAGGATGCTTATCCGGCCAACTGTAAGTATCAGTTATCAAACGGACAAATTGGGTATGTACACTCTGTGATACAAGGAAATGCAAATATTGCTTTTTCGGGAATAAATAATCAGACTTTCGGATATAGAAGTGTATCAGAAGAAGGAAATCCAAGTATTGAACTTGCCTACAGCATCACTGTTCACAAGAGTCAGGGAAGTGATTTCAAAAAGGTATTTTTGATCTTGCCCAAAACGGGCCCTATCCTATCACGGGAATTGGTGTATACGGCGCTGACACGTGCCAAAGAGAAACTGGTGATCTTGCTGGAAGGGGATTCTCCCCATTGGTTATTTACCTTGTCTAATCCGCTATATTCGGCAACGGCGAAAAGGAATACGAATCTTTTCAGGTATGCGGTACGGGAAGAAAGACATGTGATTCCTTATGTGGAGGGATTGATTCATAAGACCAGAGATGGTCGCTTCGTGCGAAGCAAATCGGAGGTAATCATTGCTAATTTACTGCTTGCAAATGGTGTTGATTTCAAATATGAACGTGAATATATCGGAGTAAACGGACAGAAAAGAATTCCTGATTTTTCGTTTATTGATGCATCGGGAGAACTCATTTTGTGGGAACATCTGGGAATGTTGCATCAACCTCATTACAGAGAGGATTGGGAGAAAAAACTGAAGTTTTACAAGGAGAATGGATTTGTAGAGGGGGAAACGCTCTTTACTACACGTGATACCGATAAGGGAGCTATTGATTCGACAGAGATAGACAAGGTGATACACCAAATCAAAGAATTTATGCTATGAATTTACGATTGATCCTGTAGAGACGCATATTTGCGTCTCCATATTTGCGTCTCCATATTTGCACATATTTTTTCATTTCATATTATGGAGACGCGAGGACGGAAACGCAAGTATGAAGACGCAAGTATGCGTCTCTACAAGGAGAAAAAGAAACAAATACAATTAAAAAACATCATACCTTACTATGAAAATAAAAAACATACGGCAGTACAGGACTGACTACAAGGAGGTGGTACGCGACACACCCACGAGAGATGAACATTTTGTAGGAACTTATTATTATCCGGAAGGAGAAATAAAAAAGAAAAACGGGTGGTTTGAAATCTACCACGGCGACAAAGAGGGCTATGGTACCCCGGAAGAGGGAATCGCCAATTTCCTGCAAAGTTTCCTCGACATGGCCAAGGACGGACAGGCGGTGTATGAATTCCTGCAAAATGCAGTAGATGCAGAAAGTACGCATTTTAGTATGTTTTGGGGGAAAGATCCGGTAGAGCAAAATCAGTATGTGCTTATTGCCAACAACGGCGCCATGTTTGGTTTTGAAAATATCCGTTCCATCCTCAATGTAGGTTCTTCTACCAAAAATGCGGACAGCCAGACGATCGGTAAGTTTGGGATCGGATTTAAACTGGCTCACCGCTTGGTGGGAAAGGAAAACGGTTTGGATGAACTGTTGCAGAACTACTCTGGCCCTATCCTTTTCAGTTGGAAGCAGAATGAGTTGAAACAGCTGGCTGCCCAATCTTTGCCGGAACCGGCAACGGTACGGATCGAATCCGTAGGAAATAAAAAATACCGGCTTGTCAATGAAAACGGAGAAGCTGACGAAACCCCTTGGTTATTTAAAATCTTATTGACTTGCTTTCCTTATATGCCGGAAAACGATCTCATTCAGGAAGAGGTGAGGTTGCTGAATGGGAATATACATACTTCTACTCTTTTCAGTCGGGAGGAGTATCTGACTTTTTCGAGGTGGGTGAAAGAGTACATGGACATATTTGAAGAGAACGATTACCGGGAGGGAAGTATGATCTTCATTCGTTTGGGAAAAGGAAAAGAGGCCGATCTGGCGGATAAGAATTTGGCAGAAGGAATTAAGTTTTCTCTGGCTATTCTGCAAAAGACCGGGAAGGAGGCAGAGCAAAACGGACGTACGTTGAATACGGTGCAGCTAAACAGAGAACTGCCTATTCAGCATCCGGAGTTGATCTATCTTCCTTTCTATATCACGAAAGAGGAGCACCTGAAAGAGTATGTTTATATCCGTTACGGATTGGATGCACCGGAACAGCTTTCGCCCACTCAGAAAGATCAATTGAAGAAAGAAGCGGATATTGAGGTACTTTTTGGCTTTAGGGAATATCACGAAATCGGGAACTATTTCAAGGGTGCTCCGAATTTTTATCTCTATTTTCCTTTGAGTGAGGAGGTACACAATTTCAATTATATTCTTCACTCGAATGCATTTTATAAAGCCAGTTCACGTACCTTCCTGCACAAAGGAACGCAGCAGGAGGATGGCATCAACGAGCGATTGCTCATCACCATTACTCATTATATAGATGAGATGTTCTGCCGCCTGTCTCATTCTACACAACCGGAGGAACGGAAATGTTTTCTGGACTTTTATGTGGCCTTGCTCACTTCGGGCGAAAGTGCCAATCAGGAAAGAAATTGGATAAAAGAGCCTTATCTGGAACGTATCAGGGAAATACTGAAACACTATCTTCCGGTCAAAACGCAGGAGGGCTCTACGAATTATGTTATCTCTGACCAACCGGAGCAGGTCTATCTGAAAGAGACAAAAGTAGATGTAAACATTGAGAAATATAAGCCTCTGCTGAAATGGTTTTATTTTGAAGAGGATTTTATTCAATACAGTGCAGTCGAGAAGTTATCACTTTCTCAGTTTGATCTGTACGATCTTCTGAATATTCCGTCTATAGCTCAGGAACTAAATGAGTGGATAGCAGATACGCCGGATAGTGAAGAAGTGATCCTTAAGGAACTGGACAAGGGGTATGAGCCTAAGAAAGTAACGGATGTATTCAAGGCGAATCTTTTCAAACTTGCGCTTTTTGTGTTCAGCAATGGAGAGAGGCTATCTATAGAAGAGATTGGTCACAGGCAGGAGGAGGGCTATTTGATTGCTTACAATAAAATCAGCAATATCCGCGATGTTCTGCTGAAGTGCGATTTTCACCTTACACAACTGGACTTAAATTCGTATCATTTTGCCCAACATTTTGCCAACTATCTCCCTCCTTCCCATCAGTTGAGAGGGCATGAGAATATAGTAGAAATATTTAGTGAAACCGTACGGGAAGAGATTCTACAAGGATTAACGTCTGAGGAGAAGCACCGTATTTTTGTTGCTTTCAGAGATTTGAATGACGAACAGAAGATCAATCGTATCAAGAAATTGAAACTATTGAGCAATAAGCAAGGGAACACGGTTTGTTTCCGCAACTTGTTGGATAAGGGAGTCTATACATGGTGTGAGGAATTTGAAGTTGCTCCTCAGGATTTTCATGTGGACTACAAGATATATTTGTCAAAGGATGAAAGAGAATATTATCGTGATATTATTTATCCTTTCTGGCACAGGATTTTGGATCAACTGATACAGGCGACTGCTGCCAAACAGCAACAAATAAAAAAAGATATTCTGTCTGCTTACACATTTTTCACGGAGAAAGAACCGAATTCTACGCTGCTATTGAGCAACAAGAATTATTTGCCGTTTCAGAATGGAATTACAGAGACAGAATCTGTTTACTGTGCTTCGGAGCTAAACGAGATTCCGGAAGATAGCTACACTCAGATTCAGCACTTCCTCTTGCAAACTACCGATGTTTGTATTCCTGACAGGTTCTATCTTTCTTTCTGCGCTCAGAAACCTTTTATGCCTAATCATCAGGTGGAGATCGAGTTTCCTGAACATTTTGTATTATCTTGTGAGCAGACAGAGAGTTTACTTACTTTCTGTGAAGATACCAATTACCCCCTCTTTAGTGAATATTATCTGAAAGTTACGAATGAGGATAAGTGTGAGTTTTCTTCCCTGATAGACAATGAGTGTCGTACCTACTATACTTCTTCGGCTCTGATTGAGAAGTATATAAAGAGGTATCATTCGGATCATTTCTATTTGTTGCCTGTACGGTATGGTCGCTTCAAAGAATTGATCCGATGTAAAGATGAAAATTTGCATCGTGTTTTGCTGAACTTGCTTCCTGTGGCACAGGAATCTCAGCTTATTGATTTCATTGAAACTTTTTCTACACACAGTGATATTCACGAAGCTCTTTTCAATAAGATTCTATCCATTTCATTGGACTACACTTGGGAGGACGAACGTTGCAACGAGGTTTATCTAAATTTTCTTTATACGCTCTTGCATAATAAAGAGACGAATGAAGCTATTTCTGTGAAGAAGATGAGTGATAAGATCCGTCTTATGACTGCTGATACGACTGTTTTATTAAAGAATATTGATAAAGCAAACGATGAGATTGTATTAAAGGTGAATGAGGAAACAACTGTACAGCTTTCCAGAACGAAATTGCTCAACCTCAAAGGTAAAGAGGAGATTTCTCTTATTCAGGATTTTGTGGAGGAGTGTATACACAGAGATATTATTCCGGAGAAACAGGTCAAAAAACTGTTTAAAATATCTGATTCGGACGATTTTGAGACATTGACGGATTCTTTTCTAAAACGCCTGACAGATAATCAATTGGTCAATGCACATCAACTTTTGTTTGTGTTGTATAGTGGGCAAATTAAGGCGAAAGAGATAAAGGAGTATAAGGTGAAACGCCAGACGGATGATTGGTATGGATTGACAGGTAATTGGGTCTACCCGGAGAATCCCAATCTTCCTTTTTATGACTGGGGTTATGTTTTGGCAGATGATTACAAAGAGATCAACTCCTTGCTCCCTCTAAAGCCGGGGCGTTGTATGGCATACGGAGAAGAGGATCAGGAAGATTCTTACGATTATCTCTGCAAAGAGTTCCGTTTTCAGAAAGAGTATGAATTAACTATGTTTTCTTCGGAGGTAGAGCAAACCGATTTGCTGGATTATTTAGTAAAATGCTGGCAGAAAACTCCGGTAAAACAGCGTTTCTATAATCCGTCATGGGATTGGAATCGTTTATTGGGTTTTGATCCGAAAGAAAAGATTGCAGACCCTAAGAATCGGATTGTGGAGGAGGAAGAGCTTGATGAAGATTTTATTTTGTGGATGCAGAAAAATAATCTAAATGAAGAGTTTGCGTATATAGTACTGGGTATCCATAACGAAAATAGTGCTGTTTGTCTGTTACGTAATTATCTTTTGCAACGGAGGAGTAAATTAAAGATTACCGATATAGAAGATATAGAGGATCG
>DALZBD010000154.1:0-8163 GCA_031977515.1 Bacteroides sp.
GACCGCAACAGCTCACTGGCAGAGACTCCATTGCTGGATATTTCGAAAGAGCGGATCTATTTTCCGGATGATAAAACAGTGGAGAGTATTTTTGCACTGTTTCTTAAAATGAAGGAAGAACTTTCTTCCGATTATTTGCAGAAATCCGATGTCCTGCGATGCTACCTGCATCTGATTGTGCATGAGGCCATGAAGACGCAGTCTGCCAACCATTATGTTGCCAATAAAAATGCCAGCCAGCGTATCGCCGAACTTTTTCTGGCACTTCTCGAACGACAATTTCCGGTAGACCCCCGCAAGAACCTGATACTTAAAACACCTACGGATTTTGCCGACCGGCTGTCCGTACATGTCAATCACCTCAACCGGGTAGTGAAATCTACTATAGGGCGTACTACCTCTACTATCATTTCCAACCGCATTATACAGGAAGGTGTACAGTTGCTGAAGCATTCCGACTACTCCATTGCAGAGATTGCTTTTGCACTGGGTTTTGAAGAGCCCGCTTCGTTCAGTAGCTTCCTGAAAAAACATACTCAGATGTCACCTACCGAACATCGGATGGCGACGGTAGCCGTATAGATACATTTGTTAGGTATCATCCCCTTGTAGAGACGCAAAACTTTGCGTCTCTACAAGGGGATATTGTTTGATTTGCACAACTCATCGTTTGAATGGCAAAAACCTTTTCGTAAAGAAACAACGAACTTTACAGTAGTTCAAATGATTTCAAATCCAAACAAAGTAACAATGAAAAAGAACATGATTTTATCGGCCATATATTTGTTGGCTTTTGTCACTACTGTTTTAGCACAAAACAAGGAAGAGCGTATCCCGGCCAGGGGGCTGGCTGTGTTCGAGGAAAATGGCCATTTTCTACCCTATGCATTTAGCCGCCATGCTGTAGGCGACAACGATATTCAGTTGGAGATCCTCTATGCCGGCATCTGTCACAGCGATCTGCATCACGTACGTCACGAGTGGGGTGAGGAAGAATATCCCATGGTGCCCGGACACGAGATTGCAGGACGTGTGGTGAAAGTCGGTAAAAACGTCACCCGCTTCCAGGTAGGTGACTATGCTGGAATTGGTTGTATGATTGGTTCATGTCGCACCTGTGATGCGTGTGAACACGACCACGAACAATACTGCGAGGTAGGCCCTATTATGACTTATCATGGCATAGACCGTTACAACGACGACGAGCACACTCAGGGCGGCTATTCCGATACCTATGTGGTGGCCGAAGACTTTGCTATAAAGATTCCTGCTGATGCCGACCTCGAAAAGGTTGCCCCGCTGCTGTGCGCAGGTATCACCAGCTATTCGCCCATTCATTATGCAGGCGTGAAAGCAGGGGATAAAGTAGGTGTGGCAGGTTTTGGCGGACTCGGACACATGGGTGTGCAATATGCCGTAGCCTTCGGAGCGGACGTCACTGTATTTGATATCACCGAAGACAAGCGGGAAGACGCACTGCGTATGGGAGCCAGACGCTATGTAAACGTCAACAACCCCAACGATCTGCAAGGGCTCGACAACACGCTCGATTTTATTCTCAGCACCATTCCGGCAAACTACGATATGAATATGTATCTCAGGATGTTGAAGTACGACGGAAAAATGGGGATTGTGGGCCTGCCTGCTTTTGCACACATGCCTGCTATAAGCCTGGATAAGTTTATCTGGCAGGGCAATCGCAGCATCTTCGGTTCGCAAATCGGAGGTATCAAAGAGACACAGGAGATGCTCGACTATTCCGTGGCCCACAACATCTATCCCGAAGTCGAAATTATCCCCGCCGAAGGAAGTGCTGTGGACGAAGCCTATCAGCATGTACTTGACGGGAAAGTCAAATTTCGCTATGTCATTGATATGACTACTCTGAAATAAAAGGTGTTGATTTTTATATATTAAATATGTGATAGTTGTGTGAAAAGCCGGAAAGACGTAGGGATTACGTCTTTCCGGCCTGATCCAATGAGCTACTTTCTCCGGATTGGAATACTACATCTGCTGCCTGGTGGGACGGAACAAGATCTCATTCACATCTACGTCTTCCGGCTGGCTGATGGCAAACACTACCGCGCGTGCGAAAGAATCTGCCGGAATAGCATACTGTTTGTAAAACTCCTCCATCCGCTTCGCCACTTCCGGGTCGGTGGAACTTGCCGGAAGTTCCGACTGCACCGCTCCCGGAGAAATAATCGTAGAACGTATATTATAAGGTTTTACTTCCTGGCGCAATCCTTCGGAGATGGCCCGTACTGCAAATTTCGTAGCCGAATAGACTGCACTGCCCGGACTCACCACATGACCAGCTACCGAAGATACATTGATAATCTGTCCCGACTTCTGCTCCTTCATATAAGGCAGCGCGGCGGCAATTCCATACAATACCCCTTTGATGTTTACGTCAATCATCTTGTTCCAGTCATCGACACGTAGTTTTTCCAACGGAGATTGTGGCATCAGACCCGCATTGTTCAGCATTACATCTATGCGACCGAACTTTTTCACTGCCTCGTCCACAAGATGTTGCACCTGTTTCACGTCTGTCACATCCGTCTGTACGGCATGCGCTTTGCCACCTTTGCTGTTGATCTCCTCTGCCAGTTTTTCCAGCCGCTCCAGACGACGTGCGCCTAATACCACCGATGCTCCCTGTGCAGAGAGCATCCGGGCAGTAGCCTCGCCCAGCCCGCTGCTACTTCCGGTAATTACGATCACTTTACCCTGAATGTTTTCTGTCTGATTATTCATATGATTTGTTTTTAAAAAAGAGATACATGCATCTCTCCGGATTGATTTTATACCTTGTAAAACAGAAAGCCCCACTGTAAAGTTTGCCCGATGTTTGATTTGAATAAGCAACGGTTTGAACTGAAATACTCATTTCTCTTTATTTACCCTTACTTTGTAACATGAAATTAAATCATTGAAAATATTCCGATTATGAAAACAAAATTTTTAATCACCTTCATTATGACAATCGTAGCAACAAGTGGTATCCATGCGCAAGCCCAAACCCCGGCAGGTGGGGAGAAAAAGATCCTGATCGCCTATTACTCCCTGCGCAATGGCAATACCCGGGTGGTAGCCGAACACATACAGAAAAACGTAGGGGGAGACATCTTCCGTATCGAAACTACAGACAGTTATCCCGCTGAGTATAACGACGTCACGGCGCAGGCAAAACGGGAACTCGAATCCGGCTACAGACCCGCATTGAAAACCACCCTGCCCGATTTTGATCAGTACGACATCATCTACCTTGGCTCACCCAACTGGTGGAATACCATTGCTCCGGCGGTAATGACCTTTCTGGAAAGCTATTCTTTCTCAGGCAAGACCATTGTACCTTTTGTCACCCACGAAGGCAGCCGTCTGGGAGCAAGTGTAACCGATATTCAGAAACTCGCACCTCAGGCAAATGTGCTGAAAGGGCTTCCGGTGCGTGGTGGTGCGGCAAATAGCGCCATGTCCGATGTGCAGAAATGGCTCAAAGAGATCGGGCAGATAAAATGAAAAAGAGAGTCCGGTACACATTCCTCTCACTAAGCTATGTCGTAAAGGGTAGGAGGGTAGCAACCTTCTGTCTTCCTCTGGAAATTGATTCCGATTCATCTTTCTAATCACCTGCCTGTATGCTCAAAAAAATAAGGACATTCGCCGCCGTTGTATTCTTTCTGTTACTGACCCTGTTGTTTCTGGATTTCACAGGAGTATGTCATCAGTGGCTGGGATGGATGGCAAAACTACAATTCGTTCCTGCATTGCTGGCGCTTAACTTCGATGTTGTCTTCACGCTGGTGCTGCTGACCCTGCTTTTCGGCAGACTCTATTGTTCTGTCATCTGTCCGCTCGGCATCTCTCTCCCGGTATTCCCTCTTCCAGGTGGCTTTTGATACCCGTAAATGTACGCATTGCAAAGCCTGCGAACGCACCTGCAAAGCCTCCTGTATCGATGCTACACAGCTCACTATAGACCACAGTCGCTGCGTAATCTGTTTCAACTGTATCGAAACCTATAGATTCGGAGCCATGTACTATACCCTTCGTGGAGGAAAAGAGGCGGAAACCCTTTCTCCGGAGCAACCGCATGCCGGGAAAACCTCTTCAGAAGAGACTTCTGTCCTGCAAGGTCCGCCGGCACCAGACTTCTCTGTTCCTGCCTCTTCCCGTCAGTGCTGTCACGGCTATTCCTGTTGCCATAGAACAAACAGCCACGAAGGATGAAATGCGGCAAAGTCGCCGCAACGCCTTTTCCCTGCTGGCCACCCTTGCCGTGACACATATCCTGAAAGCACAGCAAATATACGTAGACGGTGGGTTGGCTACCCTGGAGAAGAAGAAAATCCCCTGCAGAAATACCGCTATCGTACCGCCGGGAGCAGGCAGTTTACGCCAGATGAATACCCATTGCACTGCCTGCCAGCTTTGCATATCGGCCTGTCCCAACAATGTATTGCGACCCTCTTCCGCACTGGCCACGCTGATGCAGCCCGAAATGTCGTACGAACGCGGTTACTGCCGTCCCGAATGTACAGAGTGTTCGCAGGTTTGCCCAGCAGGAGCCATTCGTGCCATCAGTCCCGCGGACAAAGCAGGGCTTTCCATCGGTACAGCCGTATGGATCAAAGAGAATTGTATCGTCAACCGCGACGATATACAATGTACCAACTGTCAATATCACTGCCCTACGGGAGCCATCAACCTGGTAGATCGCGATCCCGGTTACAGCGATTCGCTGAAGCTCCCGGTGGTAGACAACGAGCATTGCATCGGATGTGGAGCCTACGAGAATCTCTGTCCTGCACGTCCGTTCAGTGCCATCTACGTAGAAGGAAAAGTCAGACATCCTTCCATTTAACCTCACGTTAAAAAAACAGGTTCCATGAAAAGAGATAAAAATACCGGAGAAATAAGCCGGAGAGGGTTTCTCAAAACCCTCGGTGCAAGTGCATTTGCCGCGACAACTGCCCTCTATGGCTGCAAAGACAACCACAATACCGTATCTGCCCAGGGCGGTATGGTGGGTGAAGTACCTACCGACCGGATGACGTACCGCATACATCCCCGCACAGGCGACAAAGTCTCTCTGTTTTAAAAGAAATGTAAGATGAATGAAATAATCTGTCTGTTGCAACTGGGAGAGTACTCTTGTGTGGTCAGGAACTACGGAGAGGTGTTCACCTTTATCCGTCCCGGTGTGGCCGACCTGTATCATCTGGTGACCGGAAAGCCCTGTTTTCTTAAAGATGCCGCTGTAGCCGATAAAGTAATCGGAAAAGGTGCCGCCGCTCTCATGATCCTGGGGGGAGTGAAAGAGGTGTACGCAGAGGTCATCAGCCTTTCCGCGCTGATGCTGTTGCGTGACAATGGGGTGGAAACAGATTTTAAAAACGTAGTTCCTTTCATCTGGAACCGTAACCGAACCGACTGGTGTCCGTTGGAAAGGATCTGTTACGAAAAAGATTCCCCGGAAGAGATCCTGCCACTGATCAAAGAATTTATGGAGAAAATGCAAATTCCTGCTGACTATCACCTGCCACTTGTCTGACCCTAAAAAACATACCTTTTATGAAATCAAAGAATATATTTCTGATCCTGATAATGCTATTTTTGTTTATGTCAGGTGTCATTCCTTCACTGCATGTGAGTTTGATATAATAGTTAAAATGTATGCGGCTGGGAATAGGGTATCTTGTTTTTTGGGCTTTTTGTGTTTTATCTTTTTGTTTGAATTGTTGTTTATATTTGACTAAAAAGTATTATTCTTCTTTATTACATTTTCTTTTTGTTTATTTTGTGTGCTTGTTTTTTTATGAATAATGAATAAATATAGAATATGGAACTATTTTATTGATTAAAATTGTATGTTTATTCGATATTGAGGTAACAAAAACCTATTTTATTACTAAGAAAATGAAGTTAGACACCGCGAAAGTCCCCGTTAGACACCGCGAAACTGGTCGTTAGCGTGTTAGATATAGCTCACATCTTAGTATCTAACGGGTACTATCGCGGTCGGATAATTTGTTTTCACAGTCAGATAATTTATTTTCATAGTCAGATAATTTATTTCTCTCCGGAAAACAGATTCATACATCTATTTTATATCCCAATGATAGAAGATTTTTTCCGGAATACTATTTTTCCGAGCAATACTGAAATGGCTAAGTGATAGATTTCTATGTGATATCTGAATAAAGTGTAAGTTGATTATTGAAAATGTGGAATATTTCTTTAAAAAAAGACTATATTTTGAAAAAGTGTAATTTCCCTGATCGCTCTGGTGGGATTATTTCGAACGGCAGACTGGAATACGGAAATAAACCTATGTATAGATGCATATATATTAAAAATGACAATTGGATTAATTGTAAATTACGCTGAACAGTCTTGCAGAGCTACACCTATGAAATAGTAGGTGTAGTCCCAAACTATATAAATGAGAAAACAGGCAAACAGGATACCTGCTTTTCCTGCGTCCCTCCCTCACGGGCGATTCATGCGCCGTAGAGTTTCCTGATCTTCTCCAGTCCCTCCATCAGCCTTTGCCGTTGGGTCGCGATGTTGATGCGTATGAAACCTTCTCCCGCTGCACCGTACAGGGTGCCTTCGTTGACCCAGAGTTTTTCTTTTCCAAGCAGTTCCTCAGTGATCTCTTCAGAGGTTTTTCCCAGTGCTTTGCAGTCTACCCACACCAGGTAAGTGGCTTCGAGTGGGAGAACCTTCAGATCAGGGAGATATCTTTGGAAGAACTCCGATAGGATGCGGTAATTCTCATACAGATATCCTTTCAATGCCTCGAGCCACTCTTCTCCCTCTGTGTAGGCAGCAATGAGTGCCTCTACGGCAAAACAGTTGATCTCGCACACTTCGTTCACGTTGAGTGCCTTATCGATCCTGCGGTACATCTCTTCATCGGCCGCAATGATGTTGGCCACCTGAATGCCCGCCAGGTTAAAGGTTTTGCTGGGAGCGGTACAGGTGACTGACTGCTGTAAGAAATCCGGACGAATGGAGGCAAAAGGGATATGAGTGTGTCCTTCATAGACCAGGTCACAGTGGATCTCATCGGAGACCACTATCATGTTGTGACGAAGGCAGATCTCCCCTATCCGGATTAATTCTTCCCGTGTCCAGACTCTTCCGACCGGATTGTGCGGACTACAAAGCAGCAGCAACTTTGCCTGAGGGTCAGCAGCTTTTCGCTCCAGATCCTCAAAATCAATCGTATAGGTGCCATCTTTATATATCAATTCATTGGCCACCATGTCGCACTGGTCATTCCGGATGGAGGAGAAAAAACAGTTGTATACAGGGGTTTGCACGATCACCCGGTCGCCCGGCTCCGTCAAGGCTTTTATAACAGCCGAAAGGGCCGGCACCACACCGGAGGTAAATAAGATCCATTCTTTTTGTATGGTGAACTGATGTCTCCGGTCAAACCAGCCCGTCACGGCATCAAAATAGGCCTGCGGAACTTTGGTATAGCCAAAGATCCCATGCTGCACCCGGTTTGCCATCGCTTCTATAATGGGAGGTGCCGTGCGGAAATCCATATCGGCCACCCACATAGGCAACACCTCATCATCCGCTGCCGAATCCCACTTGTAGCAATGACTGCCCCGGCGTGGAATGATCTCATCGAAATTATAGTTCATGATGCAAAACAAGTGTTTGGGTTTGTACGAATATGGCAGGCACCGGGAGTTTTACAATGCTCATTTATAATCACTTCGCCGATCGCAGGAGCGACAATCGAACCTTCCCCGGGATTTTTGATACTCACGATATTGCTATTGACCACAGCATTCAGCGTAGAGTATTCAAAACAGAGGTCACAATCATCTGCCATCGTGCAGTTCTCCAGGATCAGGTTCGTACAATAACACAAAGGCTGTGTGCCGGATATTTTGCAATTAACCAATTTGAGATTCTTAGAATGCCAGCCCAGGTATTCCCCGTTTATCTCAGAGTCATACACGGTTACATTCTCTGTTTTCCAGAAGGCATCTTTAGAGTCGAGCCGGGCATTCCGGATCACTACATTTTTGGCATCCTGAAACGAATAGTTGCCCTGAAGATAGAAACCGTCAATATCAATATCTTTTCCGTTCATAAAGATATAGTCTCCTCCGTGCGCTGTGACAT
>DALZBD010000155.1:0-8155 GCA_031977515.1 Bacteroides sp.
AGTTTTGCCACATAAGATCCGGATAATAAATACATCCGGATCTTATGTGAAACACCGATAGAAACTACTAAATGATTAAACGATTTCCGAATTTCCGCCAGTTAGATGCTATGGATTGCGGCCCTACCTGCCTGCGGATGATTGCCAAATATTACGGACGCGATTTTTCCATCAGATACCTGCGTGAAAAATGCTTTATCACCCGGGTGGGTGTCTCTATGCTGGGCATCAGTGATGCGGCGGAGAGTATAGGATTTCGTTCGAGTGGTGTAAAGATCAGTATCGATCAGTTGATCGAAGAAAGGCCTTTCCCTTGTATTCTGCATTGGAATCAGAATCATTTCGTGGTTTGTTACGGTGTCCGCAAGCGCCGGGGAAAAGAGCAGTTCCTCATCTCAGACCCCGCCGGAGAGAAATTTGCAATGGATCGTAAAGGTTTTCTCAAGTGTTGGGCCAGTACCAAAGTATCGGACCAGGAGGTGGGTACTGCGTTACTTTTACATCCCACTCCCGATTTTTATAACAGCGATGAAAAAGAAGAAGAGAAGCATGGCTTTGGCTATCTTTTTCGTTACCTCAAGCCCTATACCTCCCAGATCATACAATTGGCTTTGGGCATGGGAGTGGGCAGTTTGCTTGCTTTGCTATTGCCTTTCCTCACGCAAGCGGTAGTAGACCAGGGTATACAAAACAATAACCTGAGTCTGATCACATTGATACTAATTGCCCAGCTGGTTGTTTTTGTGACTCAGTTGGGTGTCGAGTTTATCCGCAACTGGATCCTGCTGCATGTCAATACACGGATCAGTATCTCCCTGATCTCCGATTTCCTGGCCAAGCTGATGCGACTGCCGGTTAGTTTCTTCGACTCGAAGAATGTGGGAGATATCCTGCAACGCATCGGTGACAACGAACGTATCAAGAGCTTCCTTACAGGTACTACGCTCAGCACCGTATTCTCATTCTTCAATTTCGTAGTATTCGGATTTATCCTTGCCTATTACAACCTCACCATTCTGGGAGTTTTTCTCATAGGGAATATCTTGTATGTCTGCTGGATCCTGCTCTTTATGAAATATCGGCGCAAACTCGATCATAGCCGTTTCACCCAGGCAGCTTCGGAACAGAGCAATCTGGTGCAGATGATTACGGGGATGCAGGACATCAAACTCAACAACTGTGAGAAGCAACAGCGGTGGAAATGGGAACGCATCCAGGTAAAGATATTCAAGATCAGTATGAAAGGTCTGGCTCTGGGGCAGTACCAGCAAATGGGGTCTGTTTTCTTCAGCCAGACCACCTCTTTGCTACTCTCCTTTCTGGCAGCCAAATCGGTTGTAGAGGGACAAATGACTTTGGGTATGATGCTTTCGGTCAGTTATATCATCGGACAGCTATCCGGTCCGATCTCACAGGTCATCACCTTTATACAAGGGGCACAGGATGCGCGTATCAGTCTGGAACGACTGGGAGAGATACACAACCGGGAAGATGAAGAGCAAACCATTGATCAGAAGTACAACAAAATACCAGACAATCATACCTTTCACATAGAAGATCTGTGGTTTAGTTATAGCGGTTCCGAAAGAGACTATGTACTCTTCGGACTGAATGTGACCATTCCCGAAAACAAAGTCACAGCTATTGTCGGAGCGAGCGGAAGTGGTAAGACCACATTGGTCAAGTTGTTGCAGGGGATCTATGCACCCGGTAAGGGATATGTAAAAGTAGATACGATCTCTTTGCAGGACATCAATCCACATCTCTGGCGGCAGCATACCGGGGTTGTCATGCAGGAAGGATTTATCTTTTCCGACACCATAGCGCAAAATATAGCGATCGGGGAGGAAGATATAGATCTCGTCCGGCTTGTACATGCGGCAGAAGTAGCCAATATCCGGGAGTTCATTGAGTCACTGCCTCTGAAATACGATACAAAAATAGGTATGGAAGGAAATGGAGTGAGTCTCGGACAACGGCAGCGCATATTGATTGCCCGGGCCGTATACAAGAATCCGGACTTTATCTTTTTTGATGAAGCCACCAATGCGCTGGATGCCAACAACGAACGGGTGATCCTGGACAACCTGGATCGGTTCTATCACGGAAAGACTGTGGTGATCGTTGCCCATCGGTTGAGCACAGTACAAAATGCAGACCAGATCCTTGTCATGGATCATGGCCTTATTGTAGAGAGTGGTACACACCGGGAACTGGTGGATAAGAGAGGTGCCTACTATACACTGGTGAAGAATCAATTGGAGTTGGGAAGCTGATAAAGAATTGTTATGCCTACGGAAGATAAAGATAAACTATCTCCCTCAGTGGAGATACGCAGTGAAGAGTTTCAGGAGATACTCGGTAGTATTCCTCATTGGATATTGCGCAGGGGGATTACGCTATTAGCAGCCATTGTTCTTATTCTGCTGATCGGGTCGGCTATCTTTCGATACCCCGATACAATCTCTACACAGCTGACATTGACGGGTACCTTACCTGCCGCATCCGTAGTTGCCCGACAATCGGGCAGACTGGATCAATTGTTGGTACAGGAAGGGCAGGCCGTACAACAAGGAGAATACCTGGCTATCATAGAGAATCCTGCCGTAGCTAAGGATGTGATCTGGCTGAAACAATACCTCTCTGCTTTCAGACCCGAGCAGGAAGAAGAGATCGCACTGCCTCCTGCCGATTTGCAACTGGGCACCATGCAATCTTTGTATTCTTCGTTCTACATTACTTTGTTCAACTATTGTGATTTCCTGAGTGTCAGATACTACACACAGAAGATATCTATGCTGAAAGAAAGAATTGACGAGTATGAAGAATATTCCAATACGGTCATTCGTCAGCAACAACTCACAGCCGAACAACATGAATTGCAGAAAAATGAATTCCGGCGCGATTCCCTGTTGTATGTGCGGGGTGTCATTTCTTCCGAAGACTGGGAAACTTCCCATAAAAGTCTATTGCAGAGTAGGCTATCTCTGGAGAATATGCAAAGTACGTTGCAAAACACACGCATTCAGATGACCCAGATGCGGGAAAGTATGTTGGAGACCCAGCAGCAATACCGGGAGGTGATCAACAACTACCATACCGATCTGCGTACCTGTGTATCCAATCTGTTTACAGAAATAGCTGCCTGGGAACAATCCTATGTATTTGTAGCCCCGATCAGCGGACAGATCAATCTGACCAATTACTGGACCGAGAATCAGTTTGTGCAGGCTGGTGAGAGTGCACTTCATATTTTGCCACAGGAGGCTGGCGAGTTGATAGGAAAAGCAATCCTGCCTTTGACCCGTTCGGGAAAGGTAAAATCCGGGCAACGGGTAAATATCCGTTTCCATAACTTCCCCGACAATGAATATGGGGTTGTAGTAGGTCAGGTAAGAAACGTGGCATTGGTTCCTTCTTCACACACCGGGGAGCATGCTTATATGGTGGAGGTTTCTCTTCCACAGGGGTTACAGACGACGTATGGCGAAACACTTCCTTACCTTCCGGAAATGCAGGCGCAGGCAGATATCATCACAGAAGATCTGACGGTATTACAACGTATTCTTTTGCCTTTGCGCAGGATTCTTTCCGAACAAAAACGTTGAACTGAAGCAGGATTTTAAAAAGAGAGGGTATATACTACTACACGGTTATTACGAAGATGTAACTTTTATGTAGTTGGTATACCTTCTGAGAAAAGAGGTATAAACATATCATTTATTCTCTTTAATTATTACCTTTGTACTGTCGATTGAATCTGTGCATGTCCATTTATCTATACAGGGAGTACAGATACAAAACGAACTAAACCCAAACACACCAATAGACCATTTATGAAAAAGATAATACTGCTCCTGTTTGCTGCTACATTTCTGATTGCCTGTGACGACGATCCGGATGGGGATTATATATTCTACGAGATGCGCTATTCGCTGCAAACGGGAGACGGCCAGGTAAATAAACCCACACGAATGCCGGACCAGACTTATGTCAATCTTTCCCATTCTATACAGGATCATACGTTTCGTCTGAGTGATCGTTCCATAGAGACCTCCTGGTTTGAAATAGATCGGGACGATCTGGGACTTGTTGCAGTCAATTCTCCCATCTATGTATATACCCCGATAGCCGTGATAAACGGAAAGATCGAATTGGGCAATGTCGAATGGCAATACACCAAGGATATCATTGAGTATTACGAGCAGGAAGAGACCGTTCTTACTGTACCGGTAGGACCTTATCAGGAGGTGGTGATTAAGGAAGAAGGCATGCTGGAAGAGATCACTGTGACCTATACAGCGGTTTTTGTCAATCCTGATACAGGCGACGAACGTCTGATCCGGGGCAAATGGATGGGAAACTATTATTACCGCACCGATATCTTTGTCGAGTATTATACGCTCGATAAATAGCCATTTCCGGGCGTTTCAGACGAATGGTTTTTTCAGCAACGGTCATCAACAGAAAGTGGTTTGCGTCGGGTAGATGCAACCTCTCACGCATCACCAGAGTTATACTTCTTCTATGTGTAATTTTTCTGTTGCCTGCGTATGCCTTTGCATACACTCCGGACGGAGATCTGCCGGAAAGCAGGAAAGACACCACTACCTGGTCTTTTGCTGATATCGCCGGACATCCGGATATCGATAGCCATATTCCTGTCCGCAGTTCTTTTGCCAACCGTTTCATCCATCGGATAGGAGTGGAGGCACGTCCGGAACATATCCTGCCTACCAATCCGTTTCTGGGGTATTACAATAAAAACTGGGCACCCATCCGTAACTCTTTCTCCACACACCTGAAGTATTCTTTTCAGTTTCATCCCGGCACAGCAATGGATCGGGTCTACGGAAGACCTTATCAGGGTATAGGTCTGGGCTATTATGCGATGGAAGACAGCGAGGAACTGGGACGTCCGCTGGCACTCTATCTCTTTCAGGGAGCACGTATCGCACAGATCCTGCCCCGGTTGTCGTTCAACTACGAATGGAATTTCGGACTGTCTGCCGGATGGAAGCCTTACGACTATTATGAGAATCCCAACAACAAAGCCATAGGCTCCCGGATGAATGCCTATATCAACATGAATCTTTACCTGAATTGGGCGCTTTCTTATCGGTTTGACCTGACCACAGGAGTCGGGTTTACTCATTTCTCCAATGGAAATACCAAATACCCAATGCGGGCCTGAACACGGTCGGACTGAATGTCGGGCTGGCATACAACTTCAACCGGGAAAAAGATTTTCTTTCCCCGATGGCAGACCGGGCGGTGGTTCCGGCATTTGAGAAGTATTTCAGCTACGATCTGCTGCTCTTTGGCTCCTGGCGACGGAAGACCAATGAAGACAGAGACAATCCGGCCATATCCCCAAAAGCCTATATGGTGTCAGGGTTCAATTTCGCCCCGATGTACAACATCTGCTACAAGTGGCGTCTGGGTGTCTCCCTCGATGGAGTATTCGACGGAAGCGCCAATACATACGTCAAAGATTATGAGTATGGCTATTACGACCAGGAATTTGTCCGACCTCCCCTCAACAAGCAACTCTCCCTGGGTGTCTCCGGGCGGGCAGAATACGTGATGCCCTATTTCACCGTAGGAGTAGGCATAGGGATGAATATTATCCATGCGGGAGGGGACCTGAACTCCTGCTACCAGATGCTGGCCCTGAAGGCAGACCTTACCCGCAACACTTTTCTTCACATCGGATACAGCATCCATGACTTTCATGCACCCAACTACCTGATGCTGGGTATCGGTTTTCGTTTCAACCACAGATCTCCCGTTTTCTTCCGCTGATCTTTCCTGCCGGAGTAGCCATCCGGACTTAACGTGGCAACTGGCTCTCTATCACTACCCGACGGATAGCAGTTGTATGTTCGCAGTCCCGTGTGGATGCGCAGGATTCCCCGGATGATAAACGAATTGCGCCAGTAGGGGCTATGTCATTCAATGAAGGAATTCATGCCCTTTTTTTCTCCTTCAGAACCTCACGGGTCAGTGGGATGTAGTGTTCAATCTAATATATATTCCAGATCCTCAATCTCCCGCAGCCATCCCGCCGAACTTGCGTCGCTCGGCATGCGCCAGTCGCCCCGCGGACTGATGGCCACCGTACCCACCTTTGGCCCGTCGGGCAGGCAGGAACGTTTGAACTGTTGACTGAAGAACCGCCGGAAGAAAGTGTGCAGCCATTTCTTTATTGTGGTATTGTCATACTTATCCCGGAACGTACGCTGTGCCAGGAAATAGATCTTGGCCGGGCGGAAGCCGAAGCGCATGAAATAGTAGAGGAAGAAGTCGTGCAGCTCGTACGGCCCCACCAGATCCTCTGTCTTCTGCTGTATCTCTCCCTGATCGTTGGCAGGTACCAGCTCCGGACTGATCGGTGTATCCACGATATCCAGTAGGGTTGCTCCGGACTCCGCATCCATCTCGTTCTCCGCTACCCAACGCACCAGATACTGCACCAGTGTCTTGGGGATGCTTGCATTCACTCCGTACATCGACATGTGGTCGCCGTTGTAGGTAGCCCATCCCAGGGCCAGTTCCGAAAGGTCGCCCGTGCCTACCACCAGGCCACCTGTCTGGTTGGCCACGTCCATCAGTATCTGTGTGCGTTCGCGCGCCTGTCCGTTTTCGTAGGTCGTATCGTGCACCTGGATATCATGACCAATGTCTTTGAAATGCTGTATACACGCCTCCTTGATAGAGATCTCCCGCATGCTGATGCCCAGATCCTTCATCAGTGCCAGTGCGTTGTTGTACGTGCGGTCGGTAGTACCGAATCCCGGCATGGTGACACCCAGGATGCGTTTGCGGTCCCATCCCAGCTTATCGAATGTCTTCACGCACACCAGCAGCGCCAGGGTAGAGTCCAGTCCGCCCGATATCCCGATCACCGCCGTATGCGCCTGCGTATGGTTGAGACGTTGCGCCAGTCCGTTGACCTGTATCGAAAACACCTCCTCACACCGTTCGGCAAACTCATTCATGGGCGGTACAAACGGGAAAGGTTCGAAGACGCGGGTCAGCTCCAGCCTTTCGTCGTTGTGGCGATAATCCACCCGGATACGCTGCGCTTTCGGCCCCGGGCAGTTGCCCTTGTTCACCGAGAAGGTCGTATTGATCCGCCGTTCCGTACGCATCCGCTCCACATCAATCTCGCTGATGATCAGCTGTTCATCCAATCGGAAACGTTCGCTCTCTGCCAGTAGTGATCCGTTTTCGTAGATCAGGCCGTTGCCCGCGAATACCACGTCTGTGGTCGACTCGCCAAAGCCGCACGAAGAGAACACATACCCCGCGATGCAGCGGGCCGATTGCTGACTGATGAGTGAGCGCACATAGTTGTGCTTGCCGATGCATTCGTTGTCTGCCGAGAGGTTGAACACGATCTCTGCCCCTTTCAGTGCCAGCATCGAACTCGGTGGGATCACCGCCCACATATCCTCACAGATCTCTATTCCGAACGTCGTGTCCGGAGTCTCGAAGAGCAGATTCGTACCCAGGGGTACCGACTGTCCGCCCAGTTGGATGTGATCTTCCTCCACAGCCAGTGCGGAGGTAAACCAGCGCATCTCGTAAAACTCCTTGTAGTTGGGCAGGTAGGTTTTCGGTACCACCCCCAGGATCTTGCCGCGGTGTATCACCACCGCCGCGTTGAGCAGGGTAGCGCCCAGGGACAGAGGCATACCGAGGATGGAGATCACCTCCATCTGCCGGGTCTGGTTGACTAAGTAGATCAACGCCTGTTCCGCATCTTCCAGCAACAGTTGCTGGGCAAACAGGTCGCCACAGGTATACGATGTAATGCACAGTTCCGGAAATACCACGATCTGTACACCCGCCTCTTCGGCCCGTGCGATCAGTTTCTCTATATGTTCGGCATTGTAGCTGCAATCAGCCACCTTCAGTGTAGGCACTGCTGCTGCTACTTTCACGAATCCGTAGTTCATAAGGATATGTCTTTATATATATGTCTTTTTACAGAAAATACCGTCCGGATTTTCCTTGTGTGTAACAAGAGAGATTCCGTGCCGGTTCATTTTCCGTTTACAAATATAGTGAAAGCTTTTTTTAGACATAAGAACAAAAGAACATATATTTCTCTATGAGTAATTCATGTATGTGTGAATTCCTTTTGTTT